>NZ_JBYLFR010000007.1:0-185048 GCF_057748165.1 Paracoccus sp. NIOT.M2S5SZ12 | reverse complement strand
TGTCTGGGACTGGTCACGATGGCGACGAGAACATCAAGCGATCGCTGCCATCGCACATCGGAAGTTGCGCATCAATGCGCAACTGTAGTACTAACCAGTACGTGAATCTGTCACTGTGGCGGGCAAAGAGGCAGTTCCAGAGGCAAACGCATGCCGCGGCAAATCCTGGCGTCGGGCGTCGGGACGCTCACGCATCTGCAGACCATCCACAAAGGCAGAAAGGTTCATCACAACCTTCCAGCCCCCGGCGCAAAGCGGCAACGCCTGCCGCACCTGCCGATCGACAGCGCCCCTTTCCTGGCCGCCACGCGGTCGCCTTGACAATGGCCGAGGTCAAGACCAAAGCCGTGCCGGGCACCATCGTGCAGATGATTGAGGGATACCTGTCCAGCCGCGATCACCTGGACAGATCGGAGTCGTATCGGCGCACGATCAAATGCCATCGCGAAGCCATCAAGGAACAGGCCGAAGACGCCCTGGCCGCGCACCTGACGACCGAAGACATCGCTGACGACCTGGAACCGCTGACACCGAACGCCGCCGCCGACCAGCTGAAGACGTGGCGCGCCATCTGCGCGCATGGGAAGACGAAGCGGCTGCTGACCGTTGATCCGACCCTTGCGCCCCGCCGGAAGGCCATTCCGAAGACCATCGGCCATCCGGCATGGACAGACGCTGACATCGAGCGCTATCGCGCGCGGTGGCCTGTGTCCAGGCAAGACCTTTGCCGCGTGGGCTGGCAGCGTGTCTCGCGGAAAGATGGCATCGGACGCATCGCATACAAGCGCATGAAAACGTCTGTCGCTGCCGATCTGCCGATCCTGCCCGATCTGGCGCCCGAACTGGCGAACGTGCCGACTGACCGTCTGCTGTTCATCACCCAAGACGCCCGGCCCATCGGATATAAACCGGAAACATTGGGCAACTGGTTCCGTGACCGCTGCGCCGAAGCAAAGGTGCCCGGATCGTTGCATGGCCTGCGCAAGGCCGGTGCGACCCGACTGGCGGATGCCGGGGCCAGTGAATGGGAAATTGCGTCGTACCTGGCCCATGCCGACACGACACAAGCCAAGGTCTACACGAGAAAAGCGAACCGCTCGGCCTTGGGAGATAGTGGGTTTGCCAAACTGCAAAACATGTCCAACCGCAAGGCAGCGTTGGACATAAAGGAGGCTAAAGGTAAGTGATAACAACGCACTACACGGAGAAGTGGCAGCCCGTAGGGGAGTCGAACCCCTCTTTTCAGGTTGAAAACCTGACGTCCTAACCGATAGACGAACGGGCCACTTTCTGTCCGCTGCCGGTCATTCCCGGCGGCGTGAGGCGGTGTTTAGGCAAAGCCGCCGAGAGCCGCAAGACAAAAAATCACCTCAGCCCGAAAAAAATCGAAAAACCGCATCACGCCCCAAGAAACCCTGCGAAAACAAGCCACAGCGGCAGGATGCCTGCCGCCAGAACCGTCTGCCAGGTGAAGATCGCGGCGTAGAAATCCGCGTCACCCCCCATCTGCCGCGCCAGGATGTAGCCGACCGGCGCGCCCGGCGCCGCCGCGGCGAGCACCCCGGAGGCCAGCTGTCCGCCCGGCAGCCCCAGGGCCAGCGCGACGGCCAGGAACAGCGCCGGGCACAGCGCCAGCCGCAGCCAGACCGCACCCCACAGCGCGGCGTCGCGCTGCCAGAGGCGCGCGGGCTCGATCCCCGCGCCCACCGACAGCAGGCCCACGGCCAGCGCGCCCTGCCCCAGCCAGTCCAGCGGCGACAGCACCACCGCGGGCAGCGTCACCCCCGACAGGTTCAGCGCCAGCCCCGCTGCACATGACAGGACCATCGGGTTGCGCCCGATCTCGCGGCCGATGCGGGCGGCGGCGCCTTGGGGGCGCGGGCCTCCGGCCATCAGCGTCAGGGCCACGATGGCCGCGATGTTGAAGGCAGGAATCAGGAAGGCCAGCGCCACCGCCAGGTCGCCCAGGGCCTGCGACCCCAGCCCCTGCGCCGCGACCGCCAGGATCAGCAGCGAATTGAAGCGCAGCGCGCCCTGGAACAGAGAGCTGGCGCGCGGCCCCGGCTCGGCCCGCCGCCAGGCCAACACCAGCGCCACCGCCCCGGTCGCCGCGAAGGCCAGGGCCAGCGCGCCCAGATAAGGGCCGAGCCGCCCGATCGACAGATCGGAGCGATAGATCGAGGTCAGCAGGATCGCCGGGAACAGGACGCGGTATCCCAGCTGCTCGATCCCCGGCCAGCTGGCGGCGGGGATCAGGCCGCCGCGGCGGGCCAGATGGCCCAGCAGGACCAGCGCGATCACGGGAAGGACGGACAGGGCGGCAAGCATGGCGGACCTCCGGGCCGTGCGTCTTGCGGCCTTTCGCGCGGGGTTGTAGACCCGCCGTCAACGAAAGGAAACGTCATGTCGATCACCGAGGATCAGGCCCGCAAGGTCGCGCATCTGGCGCGCATCGCGGTCGATGATGCCGCCCTGCCCGCCCTGGCGCGCGATCTGTCCGGCATCCTGCATTTCATGGACCAGCTGAACGAGGTCGATGTCGAGGGCGTGGAACCCATGACCGGCGTCACCCCCATGCGCCTGAAGCGGCGCGCGGATGAGGTGACCTCGGGCGACATGGCCGACCGCATCCTGTCCAACGCCCCCGACGCGCGCGAGGGCTTCTTTGCCGTGCCGAAGGTGGTGGAATGACGACCCCGAACAGCCTGACCATCGCCGATGCCCGCGACGCGCTGCGCGCAGGCGATCTGACCGCGGTCGAACTGACCGAGGCCTGCCTTGCGGCCATCGACGCCTCGGGCGCGCTGAACGCCTTCGTGCATCGCACCCCCGACATGGCCCGCGACATGGCCCGCGCCGCGGATGCGCGCATCAAGGCGGGCGAGGCCGCGCCGATGACCGGCATCCCGGTGGGGGTCAAGGACGTCTTCTGCGTGCAGGGCGTGCCGTCGCAGGCCGGCAGCCGCATCCTGCAGGGCTTCACCCCCGAATACGAATCGACCGTGACGCGGAACCTGTGGAACGCGGGCGCGGTCATGCTGGGCAAGCTGAACCAGGACGAATTCGCCATGGGTTCGACCAACGAATCCAGCTGCTATGGCCCGGCGGTGAACCCGTGGCGCGGTCCTGACGGCGCGCAGCTGACCCCGGGCGGCAGCTCCGGCGGGTCGGCCGCAGCCGTCGCGGCCGATCTGTGCCTGGGCGCGACCGGCACCGATACGGGCGGCTCGATCCGCCAGCCCGCGGCCTTCACCGGCACGGTGGGGCTGAAGCCCACCTATGGCCGGGTCAGCCGGTGGGGGGTCATCGCCTATGCCTCCAGCCTGGATCAGGCGGGGCCGATGACGCGCACCGTGCGCGACGCCGCGATCATGCTGGGCGCGATGGCCTCCGCCGATCCGATGGACAGCACCTGCGCCGACCTGCCCGTCCCCGATTTCGAGGCCGCGCTGACCGGCGACATCCGCGGCAAGCGCATCGGCATCCCGCGCGAATACCGCGTGGACGGCATGCCCGACGCCATCGACGCCCTCTGGCGTCAGGGGGCCGAGATGCTGCGCGACGCGGGCGCCGAGATCGTCGACATCAGCCTGCCGCACACGAAATACGCCCTGCCCGCCTATTACGTGATCGCCCCGGCCGAGGCGTCCTCGAACCTCGCGCGCTATGACGGCGTGCGCTACGGCCACCGCGCGAAACTGGGCGCGGGCGACGGCATCACCCAGCTCTATGAGAGGACCCGCGCCGAGGGCTTCGGCCCGGAGGTCCAGCGCCGCGTGATGATCGGCACCTATGTGCTGTCGGCGGGCTTCTACGACGCCTATTACAACCGCGCCCGCCGCGTCCGCGCGCTGATCAAGCGCGACTTCGACCAGGCCTTCGCGCAGGGCATCGATTCGATCCTGGCGCCCGCGACGCCTTCGGCGGCCTTCCCGCTCGGCTCGGGCGACAAGGGCGATCCGGTGCAGATGTATCTGAACGACGTCTTCACCGTGACGCTGAACCTCGCGGGCCTGCCCGGCATCGCGGTGCCGGTGGGACAGGACGCGCAGGGCCTGCCCCTGGGCATGCAGCTGATCGGCCGCCCCTTCGAGGAGGGCGATCTCTTGAACCAGGCGCAGGTGCTGGAACGTGCTGCGGGATTTGTGGCCAAGCCGGATCGCTGGTGGTAACGTCCGCGAAACGGATCAAGGGAGGCGTCATGCGCGGCTGGTGGATGATCGGGGTGCTGGCGCTGGCCGGATGCGGGGAACACCGGGGCTGGAACCCGAACTATCAGTTCGGGCCGACCCCCTACGGCCAGTACCGCACCGCGCGCGAGGCGGCGCTGGTCACCGGCGCGACGCCTGCCGCCACGATCCCGGTCGCGCGGCCCTTCTATGCGCCGACCGGCGCGCAGATCGCGGGTGCCGACCCGGTGCCGATCCCCGCGACCATGGGCCTGCGCATCAGGCGCCCCGCCGCCCCGGCGGACGCCCCCATCGCCATCACCCCGCCCGGGATGCAGGCCGCGACGCCCTGACCGGGCGGCACCTGCATGACGCCCGACGCCTTCCCCAGCCCGAATCACGGCGACCGACGCGGGCAGACCCCGTCGCTGATCGTGCTGCACTATACCGGCATGGCGGACGCGGCGCAGGCCCGCGCCCGCCTCTGCGACCCCTCGGCCGAGGTCAGCGCCCATTGGCTGATCGCGGCCGACGGCACCACCGAGCAGCTGGTCTGCGAGACGCGCCGCGCCTGGCACGCGGGCGCGGGCGCCTGGCAGGGCCGCGACGACGTGAACAGCCGCTCCATCGGGATCGAGCTGGACAACCCCGGCGACCGCCCCTTCCCCGCCCCGCAGATGGCCGCGCTGCGCCGCCTCCTGCGCGCGATCATGGCGCGCTGGTCCATCCCGCCCGCCGCCGTCATCGCCCATTCCGACCTGGCCCCGGGGCGCAAGATCGACCCCGGCCCGCGCTTCGATTGGGAGGGGCTGGCCCATGACGGCTTCTGCCTTTTCGCCCATCCGGCGCAGGACGATCCCGACCCGGACCTGACGGAGAGCCTGACGACGCTCGGCTATCCCGATTACCCTGCGCGGCTGGAGGCCTTCCGCCTGCGCCACCGCCCCTGGGCCACCGGCCCCGAAACGCCCGCAGACCGCCGCACCGCCGCCCGGCTTCTTCTTCACGAAAATATCCCGGGGGAGTCGCGCCTGCGCGACGGGGGCAGCGCCCCCCCTTGACGCCCGTCACGCGCGCCCGCATACGGACCATGCGCGGAGGGCTGGATGACCGCGGCAGGCCTGTCTGTCGAGGAAAGTCCGGACTCCATGAGGCAATGGTGCCGGGTAACGCCCGGCGGGGGCAACCCCAGGGACAGCGCCACAGAGAACAGACCGCCCATCCCCGGATGGGTAAGGGTGAAACGGTGGGGTAAGAGCCCACCGGGGGGCTGGCAACAGCGCCCGCATGGCAAGCCCCACCAGGAGCAATGCCGAATAGGGATCGCGCGCGGAGCAATCCGCAGGGCCGCCTTGCCCCAGCAGATCCGGGTAGGCAGCTAGATCCGTCCGGCAACGGACGGACCAGAGGAATGGTCATCCAGCCGCGCAAGCGGTGGACAAAATCCGGCTTACAGGCCCTCCGCGCGTCTTACGACTTCTTCGCCTTGCCGCGGGCCTCGGTGGCGGTGGCGATGGCCTTGGCGGCCTCGCCCTGCATCTTCTGGGTGAAGGCCACCATCTGCGCGGCATAGGTCTCGGCCCAATCGGCAAAGGCATTGCCGCCCGACGCGCCGCCCATCCTGGCGCGCATCTCCTCGCCCTGCTCGCGCATCGCGGCGACCTGATCCTCCCAGGCCTTCTGCATCTGCTGCCACTGGGCCTGCATGGCCTCGCCCGCGCCCTCCATCTGCGCCATCAGGCGGGCATTGACCTCCTGCTGCTGCTGCATGGCCTGGGCCTGCCACTGGCGGGCCTGCTCCATGGCCTTGTCCTGGCTCTCGGCCATGGCGGCCTGCCATTCCGTCAGTCGGTCCTGAAACTGGCGGGCATTGTCGGTCAGCATCTTCAACATGTCGGGCAGCATCATCGCGGTTCCTCCGAAACGGGCCGGGACCATGAGAAAGGCCCCCGGATGCAAGCCTGCGTCCGGGGGCCCCGTTTGTCAAACCGGCGCGATCAGTCCGCGGTCTGCACCGGGCTGTCGGCGGGCAGGCCCTGCTGCCGCTCGATCTCGCGCCAGCGGGCGACGGCGGCATTGTGCTCCTCCAGCGTGCGGCTGAAGGCGTGCCCGCCGGAGCCGTCGGCGACGAAGTAGAAATACTCCGTCTCGTCGGGGTTCAGCGCGGCGCGGATCGCGGCCCGGCCCGGATTGGCGATGGGCGTCGGCGGCAGCCCATCGATGCGATAGGTGTTGTAGGGTGTCGTGGTGTCCAGCTCCGACCGGCGCAGCCCGCGGTCCAGGATCCCCTGCCCTCCGGTCACGCCATAGATAACCGTGGGGTCGGTCTGCAGGCGCATCCCCTCGCGCAGGCGGTTCACGAAGACGCTGGCCACCTGTGGCCGCTCGGCGGCGATGCCCGTCTCCTTCTCCACGATGGAGGCCATGATCAGCGCCTCCTCCGGGGTCTCGTAGGGCATGCCGAAGGGCCGCGCCTCCCATTCCTCGGCTAGGATGGCGGCCTGACGGGACGCCATCTGCGCTAGGATCGCGTTGCGGTCGCCCCCGCGCTCCAGCAGATAGGTGTCGGGCGCCAGGCTTCCCTCGGCCGGGATCTCGGTGACCTCGCCGGTCAGGAAGTCGGCCGCCTTCAGCGCCTCGACGACCTGCCAGCTGGTCACGCCCTCGGCCATGACCAGCGACAGACGCGCGCCGGGCTGCTCCTGCGCGGCGACGATCTCGGCCGGACGTTCGCCCTCGGCGGGGTTCCAGCGCACGACCTCTTCATAGGCTCCGGTCTGGGGGTTGGTGTCGCGCAACAGCACCGTGTTCTCGCGCACGCCCACGCGCACCACGACCTCGGTGCCGCAGGTCGAGGGGCCGCCCGCCGTCACCGTCTCCACGATCTGCTCCATGCTGGCGCCGGGAGGCATCAGGAAGCTGCCGAACTTCAGCTCGCGCGCCTTGTCCATGTAATCGGCGCCCGCGCGGAAGATGTAGGCGCTGGAGATCGCGCCCTGCTCGGCCAGCTGGTTGCTGACCGCGTTCAGGCTGGCACCCGGCGCGATCTGCACGCATTGCGCGATCTCGCTCGGGCCGGGACCGCTGAACTCGCGCTTGGCCCAGGCCACGGCGGCCGCGGCCGCGATCAGCAGCACGATGGCCAGCGTGAGAAAGTTCGAGGCGATGTTGCGCCAGATCATCCGGCGACCCGTCCCAGAACCAGGCTGGCATTGGTCCCGCCGAAACCGAAGCTGTTGGACAGCGCCACGTCGACCTTGCGGCGCACTGCGGCATTGGCCGCCAGGTCCAGCTTCGGCGTCACGGCGGGATTGTTCAGGTTGATCGTCGGCGGGCAGATCTGGTCGCGGATCGCCAGCACGCAGAAGATCGCCTCGACCGCGCCGGCCGCGCCCAGCAGATGGCCGATGCTGGATTTCGTGGACGACATGACCGCGCCCGACGCGGCATCGCCCATCAGCCGCTCGACCGCGCCCAGCTCGATCGTGTCGGCCATGGTCGAGGTGCCATGCGCGTTGATATAGTCGATCCGGTCCGGCGTCAGGCCCGCGCTGCGCAGCGCCGCCTCCATCGCGCGGTATCCGCCATCGCCGTCCTCACTTGGCGCGGTGATGTGATAGGCGTCGCCCGACATGCCGTAACCCAGAACCTCGGCATAGATCTTGGCGCCCCGCGCCTTGGCGTGCTCGTATTCCTCCAGCACCACGACGCCCGCGCCCTCGCCCATGACGAAGCCGTCGCGGTCCGCGTCATAGGGGCGGCTGGCGGCCTGCGGGTCGTCGGCCCGCTTCGTGGAGAGCGCCTTGCAGGCGTTGAAGCCCGCGATGCCGATCTCGCTGATCGGGCTCTCAGCGCCGCCCGCGATCATCACGTCGGCATCGCCATAGCGGATCATCCGCGAGGCATCCCCGATGGCGTGCGCGCCGGTCGAACAGGCGGTGACGACGGCGTGGTTCGGCCCCTTGAAGCCATAGCGGATCGACACCTGACCCGAGATCAGGTTGATCAGCGCGCCGGGAATGAAGAAGGGCGACACGCGCTTCGGCCCGCGCTCCTTGATCAGCACCGCCGTCTCGGCGATCGAGGTCAGCCCGCCGATGCCCGATCCGATCATCACGCCCGTGCGCAGGCGGCTCTCTTCGTCCTCGGGCATCCAGCCCGCGTCCAGGACCGCCTGATGCGCCGCGGCGACGCCGTAGAGGATGAAGTCGTCCACCTTGCGGCGGTCCTTCGGCTCCATCCAGTCATCGGGGTTGAAGGTGCCGTCGCTGCCGTCGCCCATGGGGATCTCGCAGGCGTATTTCGTCACCACGTCGGAGGCGTCAAAGCGTGTGATCGGCCCCGCGCCCGACTGCCCGGCCAGCAGACGCTCCCACGTCGCCTCGACACCGGACGCCAGCGGCGTGACCATCCCCAACCCGGTGACAACAACCCTGCGCATCGGCAATTCCTTCAGCTGCTCGCATTTCGGGCCGTGATACACGCGAGACCGGCTTGGCGCAACGTCACGAAACCGCGACGCCGCGCGCGGGGGGTCCGGGGGGCGCGCGCAGCGCCCGCCCGGCGGGGGGTGCGGGGGGCCGGCCCCCCGCCCTTCCTCGCGGGACGCAAGCCCTCAGAGCAGCCCTTCGGCCCGGAACCGCGCGGCGATGTCGGACTGGGGCCGCGCGCCCACATGCCCGATCACCTCGGAGGCCGCGACGCAGCCCATCCGTCCCGCCACCGCCAGCGGCAGCCCCGATGCCAGCCCATAGATCAGCCCGGCCGCGAACTGGTCCCCGGCCCCGGTCGCATCCACAGGCACCACGCGGCGCACCGGCACCGTCACCCGCTCGCCCGCGCGGATCAGGATGGCGTCCTCGCCCGACCGCGTGCAGATCACCGTGCCGCAGTCCGCCTGCGCCAGGCGCAGAGCCTCCTCCAGGTCCTCGACCTGATACAGGGACTGCCACTCGTGGACGTTGCCGATCACGTAATCCATCGGCCCCGCGACCAGGCGGCGGAAATCGGCCCGGTGACGGTCCACGCAGAACGGGTCGGACAGCGCGATCCCCGCCTGCCCGCCAGCCGCGTGACAGCAGTCGGAGGCCTTCAGGAAGGCGGCCTTACCCTTGTCCTTGTCGAACAGATAGCCCTCCAGAAACAGCCAGCCCGCGCCCTCGAAGACCTCCGGCGCGACCTCCTCCGGGCCCAGCTCGGCCGAGATGCCCAGATAGGTGTTCATCGACCGCTCGCCATCCGGGGTAACGAAGATGATCGTGCGCGAACTGGGCAGGCCCGCCCCCGCGACCGGCGGATTGACGAAGCGCGTGCCCGCCCCTTCGGTCTGGCTCGCGTAGAGCCGCCCGATCTCGTCATCGGCCACGCAGCCGATGAAGGCCGTGCGCAGACCCAGCCCGCCGATCCCCGCCAGCGTGTTCGCCACGCTGCCGCCCGCGACCATGCGCGCTTGGTCGCGCCGCGCGGAGTGGTCGTCCGCCTGCGCGGCCATCAGGAACTCGGACCGCGCGCGGTCGACCAGCTGCATGATGCCCTTGGTGATGCCCAGGGCCTCCAGCCGCGCCTCCTCGGTGGGGGCGATGATGTCCATGACGGCATTGCCGATCCCGACGACATAGGGGGTGCTCACGCGGTCTTCTCCTCGAAGGGGCACAGGTCGGCGATGGGGCAGACCCCGCAGCGGGGCTTTCGCGCCTGGCAGATGTAGCGGCCATGCAGGATCAGCCAGTGATGCGCATGGGCCTGGAAACGGGCGGGGACATTGTCCTCGATGGCGCGCTCGACCTCCTCCACGTCGCGGCCGGGCGCGATGCGGGTGCGGTTGCCGACGCGGAAGATATGCGTGTCCACCGCCTGCGCCGGATGGCCGAAGGCGCAGGAGAGGACCACATTCGCGGTCTTGCGCCCGACGCCCGGCAGGCCGGTCAGGGCGGCGCGGCTGTCGGGCACCTCGCCGCCATAGTCGTCGACCAGGATGCGCGACAGGGCGATGACGTTCTTGGCCTTCTGGCGGAACAGGCCGATGGTCTTGATATGCTCGGTCACGCCCTCGACGCCCAGATCCAGCATCTTCTGCGGCGTGTCGGCCACCGCGAACAGCCCGCGCGTGGCGCGGTTCACGCCCACGTCGGTGGCCTGCGCCGACAGCGCGACCGCCACGACCAGGGTGAAGGGGTTCACGAACTCCAGCTCGGTCTCGGGCGCGGGATCGGCCTCGGCCAGGCGCGAGAAGATCACGACCTGATCGGCGAAGGGCAAGGGCGGGCTGGGGCGACGCTGGACCATGGCCCGGTTGTGACGGCCCGGCGCACGGTTTGCAAGCCGCCACCGCCCGACCGATTTCCGAAGCCTTTCCAAACGTCTTTACGAAACAGTGACTTCCCATTCGCCCGGAACTGCGACAGCGTGCCGCGCGTTGGGGCACCAATTCCGGAATCGCCCGCGCGCGGCCGGGCCCCGGATCACGACAGACTTGGGCGCGCCGTCGCGCCCATCCACCGAAAGGGACATGACGATGAACCTGCGCAAGACCTCCCTCCTCGCCGTCTGCGGCCTGACGCTCCTGGGCGCCTGCGCGCCGGCGATGACCGACACCGGCACCGGCGCGACCGGGATGAGCCGCACCCAGCAGGGCGCGCTGGCCGGTGCGGCCGTGGGCGCGCTCTACGGCGCGACGCGCGACAGCGACAGCAACAACCAGGGCCGCGACGCCGCCCGCGCCGCGATCATCGGTGCCGCCGCCGGTGCGGTCGCGGGCAACATCCTGGACCGCCAGGCCGCCGCTCTGGAACAGTCGATCAGCAACCCGAACGTGCAGATCATCAACCGCGGCAGCTACCTGCAGGTCATCCTGCCCGAGGGCATCCTGTTCGCCAGCGGTTCGGCCGCGGTGTCGGGTCCGGCGCAGACCGACCTCTATGCCGTCGCGCGCAACCTGAACCAGTATCCAAACAGCCGCGTCGAGGTCGTGGGCCACACCGACAACACCGGCAGCGCCGCGCTGAACCAGGACCTGTCGCAGCGCCGCGCGCAGTCGGTCGCGGGCATCCTGGCCGCAGCGGGCGTCGCATCGGGCCGCCTCTCGGCCATCGGGGCCAGCTTCAACCAGCCGATCGCCTCGAACGACACCGCCGCCGGCCGCGCGCAGAACCGCCGCGTCGAGATCCTGATCCGTCCGACCCAGTAACGGCCGGTTCACTATAGTTCTGCGCAGGGCCGGGCCATTGCCCGGCCCTGTCGCGTCGGGCTAGGGTGCGGCCACCCCATCCGGATTGCCGCCATGAGCCACGACGACCCCTCCCCGCCCAGCCCCTTCCGGCCCATTGACGCCGCCCGCCTGTCCGACGCGGTCGTGGCCCAGATCGAGGCGCTGATCGTGCAGGGCATCCTGCGCCCCGGAGAGCGCCTGCCCGGAGAGCGTGAGCTGGCCGAGCGGATGGGCGTCAGCCGCCCCTCGCTGCGCGAGGCCTTGGCGCGGATGCAGGCGGACGGCCTGCTGGTGACGCGCCCCGGTTCGGGCGTGTCAGTGGCCGACGTGCTGGGCAGCGCCTTCTCGCCCGCGCTGGTGCGGCTGATGGCGCGCCATCCGCGCGCGGCCGACGACTATCTGACCTTCCGCAAGGATCTGGAGGGGCTGGCCGCGGAACGCGCCGCGACCGCCGCGGGCGAGACGGACCTGGCGGTGCTGGACCGCATCGTGCAGGCGATGCGCCATGCCCATGCCAGCCCCGACCCGCAGGCCGAGGCCGCGCTGGACGCCGATTTCCACATGGCCATCGTCGAGGCCAGCCACAACCTGATCGCCCTGCACATGATGCGCGCGATGCAGGACCTGCTGCGTCAGGGGATGCTGTTCAACCGCCCACGCATCTTCGCCAGCCCCGAGCTGCGCGACCGGCTTCTGGACCAGCATATCGGCATCAACGACGCGCTGCAGTCGCGCGACGGGCCGCGCGCGCGGGCCGCACTGGAGGAGCATCTGGACCTGGTGGCGCGCACCCTGTCGGTCCAGCGCCGCGCCGATGACGATGCCGCGACCGCGCGGCTGCGACTCAGCAACCGGGCGCCATGACGAAAGGGGCCCCGCCGGTCGCACCGGCGGGGCCCCTTCGATCACTGTCCATGATCTGTCAGTTCAGGCGGCGCGCCACGTCTGCGATGGCGTCGTCGATGCCTGCCGAACGGTTGCCCGCCCGGACCTGCGCGGTAAGGATCTCCGACGCGGCGGCGATGGAGGCCGCGACGGCCCGGTCGCGCACGGCGCGGACGGCGTCGTTCTCGGCGCTGCCGATCTGGTCCTGGGCCGCCTGCAGGCGACGCTGGATCGACCGGTCCAGGTCCTCGCGCGCCTTGGCGGCGTTGGCCTCGGCCTCGCGGCGGGCGTTGGCCACGATCTGCTCGGCCTGGGTCTTCACCTCGCGCTGGCGGCGCTCGTAGCTGGCATAGATCTCCTGCGCTTCCTCGCGCAGCCTGCGGGCCTGGTCCAGGTCGGCGCGGATCGCCTCGGCGCGCTTGTCCAGCAGGCCGCCCAGCAGGGCCGGCACCTTGAAATAGACCAGCACGCCGATGAAGGTCAGGAAGGCCAGCAGCACGATGAAGTCCGTGTTGCGCAGCGAGAAGAACCCGTATTCTCCCGGCGCGGCCAGGGCCGGACCGGAGGCCAGCCCGAAGGCGGCCAGGGATGCGATCAGACGGTTCATTGCACGGCCCCCTTCATGCGCGCGTCCAGCGCGGCGCCGACCGCCGCATCATCCGCCTGCCCGCCAAAGCTGCGGACCAGTTCGGCGGTGACATCGCGGGCGACCTCGCGGGCGCTGACATCGGCCGACGCGCGGATCTCGCGGATGCGGGCCTCGGATTCGGCGGTGCGGGCGGCGATCTCGGCATCGGCCTTGGCGATGGCCGCGTCCAGCTGCGCCTGGATCTCGGCCCGGTTGCGGGCCACGATCGACTGCGCCTCGGCGCGGGCATCGGCCAGCGCCTTGTCATAGGCGGCCTCGGCCTCGCGGGCCTTCAGCTTGAATTCCTCGGCGGCCATCAGATCGCCGGTGACGGCGCCCTGGCGGTCCGACAGAACGGCCGCGATGCGCGGCAGCGCCACACGCGACAGGACCAGATACAGAACCACCAGCGTGACGACCAGCCAGAAGATCTGGTTGCCGAAGGTGGTGATATCCAGCTGCGGCAGGCCCGCGGCTTCGGCGGCGTGACCGGCTGCATCGACCCCGTGGGTCGCGGCATCGGCGCCGTGGGTCGCGGCGTCGTCGACGACGATCGCACCCTCAGTGGTTTCGACCGCGGTGGTGGCGGCCTCTTGCAACAGGCTGAACATATCCTACCCCATGGCCTTTGAACGAACGAAGGGGCGGGGGACAGGCCCCCACCCCGCCGCAAGGATGGCCGGGTATCAGACCGCGAACATCAGCAGAAGCGCGACCAGGAACGAGAAGATCCCCAGGGCTTCGGCAAAGGCCATGCCGATGAACAGCGTGGCGGTCTGGCTGGCGGCGGCCGACGGGTTGCGCAGGGCACCGGCCAGGAAGTTGCCGGCGACGTTGCCCACGCCCAGGGCGGCGAAGCCCATGCCGAACGCGGTCAGGCCGACGCCGATGTACTGGCCCAGTTCTCCGATATTGCCTTCCATGGTATTTCTCCTTGCGGTTGGAAGATTGGCGATCGTGGTGGATGCGGTCCCGGCAGGGACCGCGCAGGGGCTGCGGGTCGTCGCCTCAGTGCGACGGGTGCAGCGCATCCTTGAGATAGACGCAGGTCAGGATGGTGAACACATAGGCCTGGACGATGGCGACCAGCACCTCGAAGGCATACATCCCGACGACCGCGACGATGGCGACGGGGGCGACGGCGGCGATGGCCGCGAAGCCCGCAAAGACCTTGATGACGGCATGGCCCGCGATCATGTTGCCGGCCAGTCGGATGGACAGCGACAGCGGACGCACGAAGTAGCTGATGACCTCGATCACGGCCAGCACCGGACGCACGGCCAGCGGCGCCGAGCGCACCCAGAACAGGTCCAGGAAATGCGCGCCGTTCTTGACGAAGCCGATGATGGTGACGCCGAAGAACACCGCCAGCGCCAGCACGCCCGTCACCGCAATGTGCGAGGTGGTGGTGAAGGCCATGGGCACCAGGCCCAGCAGGTTGGCAAAGACGATGAACATGAACAGCGTCAGGATGTAGGGGAAGTAGCGCAGCCCGTCCTTGCCGGCGATGTCCTCGATCATCTTGTGCACGAGGCCGTAGGCCAGCTCGGCCACCGACTGCGCACGGTTCGGCACGATGGCGCGGCCGCGCGTGCCCAGCACCAGCACCGCGATGGAGGCAAGCGCCGTCAGCGCCAGCCACAGCGTCACGTTCGTGGGGGTGTACCAGGCCACGGGTCCGTCACCGAACAGCGGCGAGACCACGAACTGGTCCATCGGGTGGAATTCAAGGCCGCCGCCAGTCTCTTCCGTCGCCACGATCAGTCCCTTTCGTCACGGTCCGGCGCAGGGCCGGGTTTGTCGCCTTCCGGCGAGGCGCCGGATGTCCTGTCAAGTTCGCCGGCGGTGCGCATCATGGATTTGACGCCGGCCGCCAGGCCCAGAAAGATGAACAGCACCATCAGGAAAGGCGTCGTGCCCAGCAGATAGTCCAGTCCGTAACCGAACACGAAGCCCAGCCCCAGGCCGGTCACCAGTTCGATCACCATGCGCCAGGCGAGGTTCGCCTGTTCGTACTTGCCCATCGGCGAAGGGCCGGAGGGCTTGGGCGTCAGGGCGGCCAGCTTGGCCTCCAGGGCCTGCAACCGGTCGGCATCCGCCTGTCGGTCCGCGTCGCCCCGGGGTTTGTCGGCCATCTGTGTCGCCCCATCGTCGTTGGGCGCTGTCTAGGGGCTGGGGCGGTTCAAGTCAAGGCGTGCGGGGACGATTGCATCCCATTGATAAGGCGCGACAATCGCGATCCGGCGCGAATCCGGCCGGGGTTGCATTCCTGGCAGGCTGCGGACATTATTCAACCGCCCGGTTGACCGTCCCCATGCCAGAGAGCCCCATGACCCTGCCCGATCCGCCCGAACGGCTGGACCTGATCTTTGCCGCGCTGGCCGATCCGACGCGGCGGCGGGTGCTGTCCATGCTGCTGGAGGACGACATGGCGGTCAGCGACGTGGCGGAACCCTTTGCCATGAGCCTCGCGGCCATCTCGAAGCATCTCTCGGTGCTTGCGGCTGCGGGCCTGATCCGGCAAGAGCGGCGCGGCAGGATCACCTGGTGCATGCTGGACCCCGGAGGAATGCGCCAGGCCTCGGTCTGGATGCAGGGCTTCGGTCAGTTCGACCCGGTGGACCTGGACGATTTCGAACGCTTTCTGCGGCTGCAGCTGGGGGATGACGATGACCAAGACGCCTGACGTGCTGTGCATCGGCGCGATGCTGTGGGACGTGATCGGCCGCGCGCCGCGCCGCATGGCGCCCGGCGCCGACGTGCCGGGCCGCATCCGGCACCTGCCCGGCGGCGTCGCGCTGAACGTGGCCGTCGCGCTGGCGCGGTGGGGCATGACGCCGTCGGTCCTGTCAGCCGTGGGCCGCGATTCCGAGGGCGAGGGCCTGATCGCCGAGGCGCAGCGCCTCGGCGTGATGACCGACCACCTGACCCGCGACGCGGGCCTGCCCACCGATTGCTACATGGCGATCGAGGACAGCGAGGGGCTGATCGCCGCCGTGGCCGACGCGCTCAGCCTGGAGCTGGCCGGCGCCGCGATCCTGGCGCCGCTGGACGCCCTGCCCGCCTGGACCGGCCCCGTGGTCCTGGACGGCAACTTGACCGAGGAACTGCTGGCGGCCATCGCCCGCGATCCGCGTCTGATGCGCGCCGATCTGCGCGTGGTGCCCGCCAGCCCCGGCAAGGCCGAGCGCCTTGAGCCGCTGATCGCGGCGCGGCGCGGCTGCTTCTACCTGAACCGGCTGGAGGCCGAGATCCTGGCCGGGCGCGCGTGCCCCGACGCCGCCTCCGCAGCGGAGGCCGTGGTGGCGCGCGGTGCCGCCCGCGTGCTGGTCACCGACGGCCCGAACCCCGCGGCCGAGGCGATCGCCGGCGGTCCCACGCTGACCCATCAGCCCCCCGCCGTCACCGTGGAACGCGTGACCGGCGCGGGCGACTGCTTCCTCGCGGCCCATCTGGCCGCCGAACTCAAGCAAATGCCGCGCGACGCGGCGCTGCGGCAGGCCGTCAGGGCCTCGGCCGCGCATGTCTCAGGAAAGGATGTCCCGTGACCCAGACTGCCCCCCTCACCTTCGCCCCCGAGGTCCGCGACGCGCTGGATCGCGGCCGGCCCCTGGTGGCGCTGGAATCGACCATCATCACCCATGGCATGCCCTGGCCCCAGAACCTGGAGATGGCCGAGAAGGTCGAGGCCACCATCCGCGAGGGCGGCGCGGTCCCCGCGACCATCGCCGTCATGGGCGGCCGGATCCACATCGGCCTGACGCCCGAGGCCCTGCGCGCCCTGGCGCAGACCCCTCCGGCGGAGGCCATGAAACTGAGCCGCGCCGACCTGGCCGTCTGCATCGCGAACGGCCGCACGGGGGCCACCACGGTGGCGGCCACCATGATCTGCGCCCAGCTGGCGGGCATCAAGGTCTTCGCCACCGGCGGCATCGGCGGCGTCCATCGCGGGGCCGAGGACAGCTTTGACATCTCGGCCGACCTGCAGGAGCTGGCGCAGACGGCCGTGACGGTCGTGGCCGCGGGCGCCAAGGCCATCCTGGACCTGCCCAAGACCTGGGAGGTGCTGGAGACCCTTGGCGTGCCGGTCATCGCCTATGGCCAGGACGAGCTGCCGGCCTTCTGGTCGCGCGCCTCGGGCATCCGCGCGCCGCTGCGCATGGACAGCCCCGAGGAGATCGCCGCCGCCGCCGCCATGCGCGCGGCCCTGGGCCTCAAGGGCGGCCAGCTGGTCGCGAACCCGATCCCGGAGGACGCCGAGATCCCGCAGAACCTGATCATGCCCGTGATCGAGCAGGCCCTGTCCGAGGCCGCGGCCCAAGGCATCGCCGCCAAGGCCGTGACGCCCTTCCTGCTGGGCCGCATCTTTGAGCTGACCGAGGGCCGCTCGCTGGAGAGCAACATCGCGCTGGTGCTGAACAACGCGCGGCTGGCGGCGCGCATCGCCGCCGCGATGGCCTAGACCACGCGCTGCGCCGGGAACAGGGCCGCCAGATCGAAGCTGTCGGCCCTGTTCAGCTTGTCCGCATGCTCGGACAGGAACGTGTCGGCGGCCTGCTGACCCGCCGCCTTCATCGCGGCCAGCAAGCCCGGACGAGGCATCAGCTTGGAGCGTGCCGACAGATCGGTCATCAGCCGGTCGTCGTCGATCAGGTGGATCAGCACGTTCTTCATCGCGTCGTCATCCATCTTTCCCTGCGCGAACAGGCGCTTGACGAAGTTTATGGCGCGCAGCTGGTTCATCAGGCTGCTGTTGAAACTGACCTCGTTCACGCGGTCCGAGATCTCCACCGGGCTGCGCGGCAATTCGCAGCGCATCAGCGGGTTGATCGCCACGATCAGGATGTCGCGCGGCAGGCTGGCGCGATACAGCGGGAACAGCGCCGGATTGCCCGCATAGCCCCCGTCCCAGAACGCTTCGATCTGCCCGGTATCGGGGTCGAAGATCTCGACCGCGCGGAACAGCGTGGGCAGGCAGGCCGAGGCCATGACCGCATCGGGCGTGACCTGCGCCCCGGTGAAGACCTTGATCCGCCCGGTCCGCACATTCGTCGCCGCCACATAGAGCGCGGGCCCGCGATCGGTTCCGAAGTCGGGCCAGGGCAGGTCGCGCAGCAGCGTCTCCAGCGGGTTGGCATAGAAGGGGCCGTAATCATAGGGGCTGAACAGCCGCGTCAGGTTGTCCATCCAGGCGGCGGGCGAGACCATCTCGGTCCAGCGCTGCATCCCGCGCGGCATGGGCATGAGCGACTGCATCCAGCGCACCACGCGATTGTCGCTCTTGGAGCCGACCTGCGACCACAGCGCGTCCAGGTTCTCGCGCGCGGCGACGCGCCCTGCCCGGCCCTTGCCGGTCGCCAGCCCCGCCTTGAGCGCGGCCCCGTTCAGCGCCCCGGCCGAGGTGCCGCTGATCGCCGCGAACTCCAGCCAGTCCTCATCCAGCAGGCGGTCCAGCACGCCCCAGGTGAAGGCGCCATGCGCGCCCCCGCCCTGCAGCGCAAGATTGATGCGTTTGGTCTCCATGCCCGCGCCTCCGGCCGATGATGCAGATGCAGCATCATACAAGCGACGGGTATCAGGGCAAGTTCCGCGATCCGCGCCGCGCTGCGGCATCAGCGCCGGTCAGTCGGCATTCGCCTCCGCGCGCGACTTGCCCGCCACGTCCAGCGCCAGGGTCGCGGCCATGAAGCGGTCCAGATCGCCGTCCAGCACGCCCTGGGTGTCGCTGGTCTCCTCGCTGGTGCGCAGGTCCTTGACCATCTGATAGGGGTGCAGGACATAGCTGCGGATCTGGTTGCCCCAGCCCGCATCGCCCTTGGCGGCGTGCTGGGCGTTGATCTCCGCGTTCCGGCGGTCCAGCTCCATCTGGTACAGGCGCGACTTCAGCGCGGCCATGGCGTTGGCGCGGTTCTGGTGCTGCGACTTCTCGGAGCTGGTCACGACGATGCCCGTCGGCAGGTGGGTGATCCGCACCGCGGAGTCGGTGGTGTTCACGTGCTGCCCGCCCGCGCCCGACGAACGATAGGTGTCGATGCGGATGTCGCGGTCGGGAATGTCGATCTCGATGTTGTCGTCCACCACCGGATAGACCCAGACCGAGCTGAACGAGGTGTGCCGCCGCGCCGCGCTGTCATAGGGGCTGATCCGCACCAGCCGGTGCACGCCGGATTCGGATTTCAGCCAGCCATAGGCATTGTGCCCGGTGATCTTGTAGGCGGCGCTGCGGATGCCCGCCTCGTCGCCGCCGGTCTCGGACAGCAGCTCGACCTCATAGCCCTTCTTCTCGGCCCACCGCACATACATGCGCGCCAGCATGGAGGCCCAATCGCAGCTCTCGGTGCCGCCGGCGCCGGCGTTGATCTCCAGGAAGGTGTCGTTGGCATCCGCCTCGCCGTTCAACAGCGCCTCCAGCTCCTTCTGCGCGGCCATCTGCGCCAGGGCCTTGAGGTTCGCCTCGGCCTCGGCCACCAGATCCGCGTCGCCCTCCGCCTCGGCCAGCTCGACCATCTCGGCGTTGGCCGACAGGTCGTCCTCGATCCGGCGATAGGTCTCGATCGCGTCCGACAGCGACTGCCGCTCGCGCATCAGCTTCTGCGCGCGGGCGGGGTCCGACCACAGGTCGCCATCCTCGATCATCGCGTTCATCTCTTCCAGACGATGCGGCGCGGTGGTCCAGTCCAGGCGCTGACCCAGCAGGGTCAGGGAACGGCGGATGGCCTCGATGGTGGACTGCGTCTCGGCGCGCATGGGCGGATTCCTTCGGTCAGGCGTCAGGTCCGGGGTGATACCGCGCCGCGCGCCCTTGGGCAAGACCGGCCCGCCGGGGGCCACGGTCGCGGCGTGCGGTGAACGGGGGGTGCGGGGGGCAGTCAGCCCCCCGCCCGTCGCGGGACGCAAACGGGGCGCGCGTGCCCGTCAGTACAGCCCGCCCGAGGACATGGTCCCGAAATCGGTCCGCCCCGGTATGACCCGACTCTCGCCGGTCGAGGTGGTGATCGCGCGCCCGCCGCCGGTATCGCCGGCCTCCCAAGGCAGGATCACGACGTCGTCGCCGAAACCCGACACGACATAGGGCGCCAGCCAGTCCGGATCGGTCCCCTCGCGGAAATATTCCGCGATGACGTTCGGCCCCGAGGCGTCGTCGGGCAGGCGCCGGCCAGTCACGCGGTCGATCTTGACCCAGTATCCGCCAGGCGGCACCGTGAATTCGGTCCCGCCATACTCCGCCACCGCCTCGCGCATGAAGGCGTTGAAGACCGGCACGCAAAGCGTGCCCCCGAAGGCCCGCTCGCCCAGGGACCGGGGCTGGTCGTAGCCCAGATAGCAGCCCGCGACGATGTTGCTGGAATAGCCGATGAACCACACGTCCTTGGCATCGTTCGTGGTGCCGGTCTTGCCCGCGATGGGCACCGGCAGGTCCACGCCCGACCCCGACCCGCGCTCCACCGCCCCCTCCAGCATCGAGGTCAGCTGATAGGCGGTCACCGCATCCATCACCCGCTCGCGGTTCGTGTCGATCACCGGCACCTGCCCCGCGGGCATCACCCGCATGTCGCAGGTGCGGCAGACGCGCTGGTCGTGGCGATAGACGGTGCGTCCGCGGCGGTCCTGCACGCGGTCGACCAGCGTGGGCTCGACCCGCTCGCCGCCATTGGCGAACATCGCATAGGCCGCGACCATCTTGAACAGCGTCGTCTCCTGCGCGCCAAGCGCGTTGGCCAGGAAGGGCGACAGCCGGTCATAGACACCGAAGCTCTCGGCATATTCGGCCACGCGCTCCATGCCGATGTCGTCGGCGATGCGGATGGTCATCAGGTTGCGCGACTGCTCGATCCCGGTGCGCAGCGGCGTGGGGCCGTAATAGCGACCCGAACTGTTCTTGGGTTCCCACAGGCCCTGGGGCGTGTTGATGCTGATCGCTTCGTCCACGACGATCGTCGCGGGAGTGTAGTTATTGTCCAGCGCCGCGGCATAGACGAAGGGTTTGAAGGACGACCCCGGCTGGCGCTGCGCCTGCGTGGCGCGGTTGAAGACCGAGCTTTCGTAGCTGAAGCCCCCCTGCATCGCCAGCACGCGCCCGGTGTTTACGTCCATCGCCATGAAGCCGCCCTGCACCTCGGGCACCTGCCGCAGGGTCCAGCGGATGAAGCTGCCATCCGCGTCGCTGGTCATGGCCCGCACCAGCACCACGTCGCCCACGTCCAGAAGGTCGTCCGCCACCTGCGCGCGCGGCCCCAGCTGGCCCGTCTCGCGGTCCAGCGGACGCGCCCACTGCACATCGGCGGCGGGGATCCAGTGGCCGTCGGCATCCTCCTCGATGCCCTCGATGCCGATGCGGGCGTCGGACGCGCCCATCTCCAGCACCACGGCCGGGTGCCAGCCCGGAATGTCGCGCGGCAGGCGCAGGTCCCACAGCGCCCCGCGCCAGGCGGCCTCGTCGGTCAGCAGCCCGGCCTCGATCGCCTCGCCGGTGCCGCGCCAGACGCCGCGGTTGCGGTCGTAATCCTCCAGCGCCGTCTGCAGCGCCGAGGCGGCCTCGGCCTGCAGGTCGGGGTCCACGGTGGCGCGGATTGTCAGGCCGCCGCCGAAGAACTCCTCCTGGCCGAACTCGCGGCTCAGCTGGCGGCGGATCTCGTCGGTGAAATAGTCGCGCGGCGGCAGCGACCGGCGGAAGGACGGATAGTCGCCGTTCTGCACCGAGCGCAGCGGCAGCGCCGCCTCGGCCTCGTAGGTCGCCTGGTCGATATAGCCGTTCTGCCACATCTCGCGCAGCACATAGTTGCGCCGCTCGGTCACCCGCTCCTTGGCGGTGACGGGGTGATAGCGGCCCGGCGCCTGCGGCATGGCGGCCAGCATCGCGGCCTCGTGCGGGGCCAGCTCGGACAGCGACTTGTTGAAATAGGTCTGGGCGGCGGCGGCCACGCCGAAGCTGTTCTGGCCTAGGAAGATCTCGTTCAGGTATAGCTCCAGGATCTGGTCCTTGGTCAGCGTCCGCTCCAGCCGGGCGGCCAGGATCAGCTCCTTGACCTTGCGCTCGACGCTGCGGTCGCTGGACAGAAGAAAGTTCTTCATCACCTGCTGGGTGATGGTGGAGGCGCCGCGCACGCTGGAGCCGCCGGTCGCCGCGGCCTCGTAGGCGGCGCCCAGGATGCCGCGCAGGTCGTATCCGGGATGGCTGTAGAAGTTCTTGTCCTCGGCGCTGACGAAGGCCTGCTTGATCAGGTCGGGCACCTCGTCGATGGGCACGAAGATGCGCCGCTCCTCGGCGAACTCGTCGATCAGCTGGCCCTCTGCGGAATAGACGCGGCTGATGGTCTTGGGCGAATACTGCGCCAGGGTCTCGTGGCTGGGCAGGTCGCGCGAATAGATCCAGAAGATCCCGCCGACCGTCAGGGCCGCGAAGAACACCCCCGTGACCACCCAGGAGAAGATCGCGCCGAAGAAGGACAGGATGGGTCGAAGCACGGGTCGGGGCCTTTCAGGTTACGGCCCGTCTATAGCGCCGCGCGGCCCCCCGGTCAAAGCAAGCTTGCCCCTCAGCGGCGCAGCAGCCCGGCCCGCGACTGCTCGTCCCGCCACCAGCCGGTGACGGCCTCGGCCACCGCCTCGACCATGCGCGCCCGCCAGTCCGGATCGGTCAGGTTGGCCAGGTCCTGCGGGTCGGACACAAAGCCCAGCTCCAGCAGGACCGACGCGATGTCGGGCGATTTGAGCACCGAGAACGCCGCCCCCTGCACCGGCCGCCCGTGCAGCACGATCCCCCGCAGCGCCATGCGCGAGGTCAGGAGCCGCGCGAAGGCCTCGGAGCGGGGCTGGGTGTCGGTGCGCGCGAAATCCATCAGCGCATGGGCCAGCCCGTCGTCCTGCCCGCTCAGATCCATCCCCGACAGCAGGTCGTCGCGCTGATGTCGCAGCGCCAGCTGCGCGGCGGCGCGGTCGTCGGCGGCCGGGGTCCAGACATAGACCGTGGCCCCCGCCGCCTGTCCCTGGGGCAGCGCGTCGGCATGCAGCGACAGCAGCAGCCGCGATCCCGAGGCGCGCGCGACCGTCATGCGGTCCTCCAGCCGGACATAGCTGTCATCCTCGCGCGTCATCGCGACGGTGACGCCCCGCGCCTCCAGCGCCCGGCGCAGCTCCTGGGCAAAGCCCAGAACCAGATGCGCCTCGGTCTCGCCGCCGGCCTGCGCGCCGGGATCAAAGCCGCCATGGCCGGGGTCCAGCGTCACCACCAGCCCGCCCGGCGGCGGCGCCTCGGGCAGGACGGACGGATCGGGCAGGTTGCGCAGCGCGGCCGCCGCCGAGGGGCGGGGCGCGAAATCCTCGGGCGCGACCGGGTCCAGCGCGATCGACAGGCGCGCCTCCGCGCCCTGGGTGCGCATGCCCGCGCGCGCCACGCGGAAGGGGCCGGGCAACTCGATCACCAGCCGCGACCAGCCGCCCTGCACGCCCCCCCACCGGATCGCCGGGGCCAGCGCCGCGCCGAACAGCTGCGCCGGGTCCTGCCCCGACAGATCGACGCCCTTCAGATCGACCACCAGCCGCGCCGGCTCTCCGACCAGAAAGACCCGCCACGGCACGGGCCGGTCCAGCGCCAGCGACAGCGCCAGCGGTTCCGGGCCGAAGATGCGCTGCCACCAGCCCTGCGGCGCAGGCGTCAGCGCCGATCCGCCAAGCGCCAGCCGCGCGGGGTCCTGCGCCAGGACCGGTCCCCCCAGCAGCAGCAGGATCAGCGCCAGAAACCTCATCGCGCCGCCATGAAGGCCGCAAGCCGCGCCAGACCTTCGGCGATGTCGGCGGTGGCGCGGGCATAGCTGAAGCGCAGCGTACGCGCGCCGCGATCGGGGTCGAAATCCAGACCCGGCGTGACGGCGACGCCGGCACCCTCCAGGATCTCGGCCGCGAAGGCCACGGAGTCGTCGGTCAGATGCGACACGTCGGCATAGATGTAGAAGGCCCCCTCGGGCGGGGCGATGCGGTCGAAGCCCGCGCGCGGCAGCCCCTCCAGCATCAGGCGGCGGTTCTCGGCATAGACGGCGCGGTTGGCCTCGGCCTCGGGGATGCAGTCCAGCGCCGCCAGCGCCGCGACCTGGCTGGCATGGGGCGGACAGATGAACAGGTTCTGGGCCAGACGCTCGACCGTGCGCACCATATCGGGCGGCACGACCATCCATCCGACCCGCCACCCTGTCATGGAAAAGTATTTGCTGAAAGAGTTTACGACCAGAACCTCATCCGTCACCTCAAGCGCGGAATGGCAGCGGTCGCCATAGGACAGCCCGTGATAGATCTCGTCCGAGATGACCGCCATGCCCCGCGAGGCGGCGGCCTGGGTCAGGGCCGACAGCTCGGGCACGGTCAGCACCGTCCCCGACGGATTGCCGGGCGAGGCCAGGATCAGCCCATGCGCATCATCGGGCAGATCCTCCGGGCGCGGCTGATAGCGGTCCTCGGCGCGCGTCGGGATGCCCACGGGGGTCAGCGACATGGCGCGCAGGATCTGGCGATAGCTGGGATAGCCCGGAAAGCCCATCGCCACCCGGTCCCCCGCATCGAAGAGCGCCGAGAACGCCAGGATGAAGGCGCCGCTGCTGCCGGGCGTCACCACGACCCGCGCGGGGTCCAGATCGACGCCGTACCAGCGGCGATAGAGATCCGCGATCCCTTGGCGCAGCGCGGGCAGGCCCAGGGCCACGGTATATCCCAGGGGCTGCTCCAGCGCCTGCGCCAGCGCGCGGCGCGCGCCTTCGGGGGCGGGGGTGCCGGGCTGGCCGACCTCCATGTGGATGATATGGCGACCGGCGGCCTCGGCGCGCGCGGCCGCCTCCATCACGTCCATCACGATGAACGGGTCCACCTGTCCGCGCAGGGAGTGTCTCATGGCTCGGCCTCGCTTTTTGGGCCGTGATAGCGCGGCACGGCGCCGCGCTCCAGTTCTTTACACGTCAAGGTGTCCGGGTCGCGGTTGCCTTGGGCCGCCGCCCGGTCCACTCTCTGCGCGACAGAATGCAAGGGGACCGACCCATGAGACGCCTGACCGCCGCCCTGCTGCTGGGGGCAACCCTCTCAACGCCCGCCGCGGCTTTCGACATCTCGGCCATGAGCCCTGAAGAGAAGGAGGCGTTCGGTACGGCGGTGCGCGACTATCTGATGGAGAACCCCGAGGTGCTGATCGAATCGATCAACGTCCTAGAGAACCGTCAGGCCCAGGACGCCGCCACGACCGATCTGCAGCTGGTCCAGCAATATCAGGCCGAGTTGTTCGAGGACGAGGCCAGCTGGGTCGGCGGCAACCCCGACGGCGACCTGACCATGGTCGAGTTCATTGACTATCGCTGCGGCGTCTGCCGGCAGTTCAATCAGGAGGTCCATGACGCGGTCGAGGAAGATGGCAACATCCGCCTGATCCTGAAGGAATTTCCGATTCTGGGAGAGGACAGCATCCGCTCCAGCCGCTTCGCCATCGCGGTGCTGCAGGAGGCGGGGCCGGAGGCCTATGCCAAGGCGCATGACGCGCTGATGGTGCTGCGCACGCCCGCCACGCCCGCCGCGCTGGAGGAGATCGCGGGCGATATCGGCGTCGATGCGGCCGCCGTCATGGCGCGCATGGACAGCGACGACGTGACCGCCGTTCTGGCCGCGAACCAGGCGCTCGGGCAGGCGATGGCGATCCAGGGGACGCCGACCTTCGTGATCGGCGACCAGATGCTGCGCGGGGTTCCGCGGGCGGGCGTGGCCCAGACCATCGCCCAGATCCGCGAGACCATGTGATCAGGCCAGCGCGGCGCGGACCGCCTGATCCAGCGGCTGCGACGGCCGCCCGATCAGCCGCGAGAGCACCGCGCCGTCGCCGTCCAGCGCCCCCTGCGCGGCCGCCGCGTCAAACCCCGCATAGGCCTGCGCCAGCGGTTCCGGCATGACCTGCGCCAGGATCGCGGCGTAGTCGCCTTCGGGCAGATCGAGATAGGGGATGTCGCGCCCGGTCTGGCGGCCGATCTCCTTCGCCAGATCCGCCAGCGTCCAGGCAGGGCTGCCCGCCAGCTCATAGGTCCGGCCGTCATGGCCCGCGCCGGTCAGCACCGCCACCGCCGCATCGGCGTAATCGGCCCGCGCGGCCGAGGCGATGCGCCCCTGCCCCGCCGATCCGACGAGCGCCCCGTGGTCCAGCGCCGCAGGAATGCCCGCCAGGTAGTTCTCATGATACCAGCCGTTGCGCAGGATGGTCACGCTCAGGCCCGAGGCCGCCAGCATCGCCTCGGTCTGGCGATGCTCCTCGGCCAAGGACAAGATCGAGCGGTCGGCATGCAGCACGCTGGTATAGACCACGCGCCGCACCCCGGCCGCGACGGCGGCCTCGATCACGGCCCGGTGCTGGGCCTCGCGGCGGCCGATCTCGCTGCCCGAGATCAGCAGCAGGCTGTCGACGCCCGCCAGCGCCGGGGCCAGGGTCTCGGGGCGGTCATAGTCGAACAGGCGCTGATCGGGGCCGGGCCTGCGCGCCAAGCCGATGGCGGACTGGCCCATGGTGGCAAGTCGGTTGAGGACAAGGCGGCCCAGCTGGCCTGTGGCGCCGGTGATGGCAAGGGTCATCGGATGCTCCGTCATTGAGGTCTTGTCAGATATGGCGCATCCGCTTACTTTCCGTAAGTACGCACAGAAAGGTAAGTATACGATGCCCGACAGCCTGACCGATCATCTGCGGCGCGGCGACCTTCTGGCGCCTCAATGCCCGTCGCGCGCGGTGCTGCGCGCGATCACCAGCCAATGGGGCGTCCTGGTGCTGATGGTGCTGCGCGACGGCACGCTGCGCTTCAGCGCGCTGCGCCGCCGCGTGGGCGGCGTCAGCGAGCGGATGCTGGCCGAGACGCTGAAACGTCTGGAAGCGCATGGGCTGGTGCTGCGCGTGGCCTATCCGGTGGTGCCGCCGCAGACGGAATATTCGCTGACCCCCCTAGGTCAGGAGGCCGCCGCCCATGTCGCGGCGCTGGCCGATTGGGTTGAGGTCACGCTGCCCGCGCTGCTGCCCGATCAGTCGGCGGAACTGCGGGCGTAGACGTCCTCGTAGCGGATGATGTCATCCTCGCCCAGATAGCTGCCGGTCTGGACCTCGATCAGGACCATCGGCACCTTGCCCGGATTCTCCATCCGGTGGACGGCGCCCAGGGGGACATAGATCGACTGGTTCTCGGTCACCAGGGTCACGCGGTCGTCGACCGTCACCCGCGCGGTGCCCGACACCACGATCCAGTGTTCCGACCGGTGCACATGGCTCTGCAGCGACAGGGCCGCGCCGGGCTTCACCACGATGCGCTTGACCTGGAAGCGGTCGGCCAAAGCCAGCGTCTCGAACCAGCCCCAGGGGCGGTGGTCGCGGGGAAAGGCCTCGGCCTGCTTGGCCTTGCGCGCCTTGAGCGCCGAGACGGCCAGCCGCACGTCCTGCGCCCGGCCCCGGTCCGCGACCAGCACCGCATCCGAGGTCGCCACCACCATCACGTCGGTCAGGCCGATGCCCACCACCTCGACCTCATCGCTGTCCGAGCGCAGCAGCACGTCGCGGCAGTCGATCGCGGTCGAGCGCGCATCCGTCACCACGCCCCGATCCGAGGGCGCCTGGCCCAAGGCCTCGCGCCAGACCGCGTCCCAGCCCCCCAGATCGGACCAGCGCCCCGAAAAGCGCACGACCGTCAGGTTCGACGCCTTCTCCATCACGGCATAGTCGATGGACTGATCCTCGGCCTCGGCCCAGGGGGCCCGGGCCAGGCGCAGGAAGCCCAGATCGGTCTGCGCCTCATCGACGGCGCGGCCGACCGGGTCCAGATAGGCCGGCGCATGGTCGCGGAAGGCCTGGATCATCACGTCGGCGCGGAAGAGGAAGATGCCCGCGTTCCACAGATAATTGCCCTCGTCCAGCATCCGGGCAGCGCTGTCGGCATCGGGCTTCTCGACGAAGCGCGCCAGGGGCTGCGGCCCGTCGCCCTGCCCCGCCAGCTCCAGATAGCCGTAGCCGGTCTCGGGGCGGTCGGGGGTAATGCCGAAGGTCACGATGCGCCCCTGCGCCGCGGCCTCGGCCCCCTGGGCAACGGCTGCGGCAAAGGCCGCGCGGTCGGGGATGACGTGATCGGAGGGCGCGACCAGCAGCAGCGCCTGCGGATCGTCCGCCGCGGCCATCAGCGCCGCCGCCAGGATCGCGGGCGCGGTGTTGCGGCCCGACGGCTCGATCACGATGCGGCCGGGCGCGATGCCCGCCTGCTCCAGCTGTTCGGCCACGATGAAGCGGAAGTCGGAATTGGTCATCACCATCGGCGCGGCGAAGCCTTGGCCCGACAGGCGCCGAGCCGAAGCCTGGAACAGCGTCTCGTCGCCCGTCAGGGCCGCGAACTGCTTGGGAAAGCTCTTGCGCGACACAGGCCACAGCCGCGTACCCGAACCGCCCGCCATCAGCACCGGAATGATCGTCATGCAATACCCCCCGGGGCCTGCCGGCCCGCGCAACCTATCCAAAACCGCCGGTGGCCCCGGTCGGGGCCGGACCATCCTACCGACGTAACCCGCAAACGGAACGATATCCACATGATGTTGCAGAAAACTCGTCCGAAACCCGCGGGTCCTGTGGCGCGCGGGTCCGTCAGCCGCCGCAGCCGTCGCAGCGCGGGCCGGTAGCATCGCGGCGGATCGTGTGACGGCCACAGGCGGTGCAGGGATCGCCCTCGTATCCTGCCATCCGCGCCCGGGTGCGCGCATCCAGCACCGGCATGGTCGCCGTGGCCAGCGCCGCGCTGCCCATCAGGACCTGCGGCACCCGCTGGCGCAGATAGCCCGCGCTGCTGATCCGCTTGAGCAGGGTCAGCGACTTCAGCTCGGCCGGGGCGACGGGTCGGCCCTCGTTCCGGCCGCCGCCCAGATCGTCGAAGCGCGCGCCCTCGGGCGCGATCTGGGCCAGATCGGTGCGGTCCAGATAGCTGACGGCCAGCTCGCGGAACACATAATCCAGGATCGAGGTCGCGGCGGTGATGCTGTCATTGCCCTGCACGACCCCCGCGGGTTCGAAGCGGGTGAAGGTGAAGGCATCCACGAACGCCTCCAGCGGCACGCCGTATTGCAGGCCCACCGACACGGCGATGGCGAAGTTGTTCATCATCGCCCGAAAGCCCGCGCCCTCCTTGTGCATGTCGATGAAGATCTCTCCCAGACCGCCATCGTCATATTCGCCGGTGCGCAGATAGACCTTGTGCCCGCCGACGACGGCCTTCTGGGTGTATCCCTTGCGGCGCTGCGGCAGCCGTTCGCGGTGGCGGCGCGCCGCCTCGCGGATGACGACCTTCTCGGCCAGCACGCGCGCCCGCTCATGGGTCGAGCCATGGGCCAGCGCCTCCTCGGCGGCCTCGTCATCGTCGATCAGCGCATCGACCAGCGGCTGGCTCAGACGCGCGCCGTCGCGGTGCAGCGTGCTGGCCTTGAGGCCCAGATCATGCGCCAGCGCGTGCGCCGCCAGCAGGTCCGCGATGTCGGCCTCCGCGCTCAGCGCGACCGTCCGGCCGATCCCGCCCGAGACGAAACCCTGCGCCGCCGCGGCCATGCGGATGCGGCTCTCGACCGACAGGGCGCGCCTGCCGGTCCGCCCGCAGGGCGTGGCGCAGTCGAAGACCGGCAGATGCGCCTGGCTCAGCAGCGGCGCGCCCTCCAGCGTCATCGTCCCGCAGACATGGTCGTTGGCCGCATCGACCTGCGCCGGCGTGAAGCCCAGATGGCACAGCAGGTCGAAGCCCGGATCGGCCAGCCGCTCTGCCGGGATGCCCAGGGTGCGACGGCAGAAATCCTCGCCAAGCGTCCATTGGTTGAAGACGAAGCGGATGTCGAAGGCCTCCGGCAGGGCGGCCTCGATCGCGGCGATCTCGGCCCGGCCGAAGCCGTGACCGGCTAGCGACGCGTGGTTGATGCCGGGGCATCCGGCCAGCGTCGCGTGGCCCACCGCATGGGCCACGATCCGGGCGATCTGGCCGGGGGCATAGCCCAGCCTGTCCAGCGCGGCGGGGACCAGGCGGTTGATCGCCTTGACGGGGGCGCCATCGGCCCCGGCCCGGAACGTGACCGGCGCGACCCCCGGCTCGATGCCGGGCGCGTCGCAATCCAGGATCAGGCCGACCGGGCCTGCGGGCGCGATGGCGGTGGTCTGCGCGTTGCGGAAACCGTGCGCGCGGCCCAGGGTCAGTGCCTCGTCCCAGGCCGCGCGGGCCAGATCGACCAGGCCCGCATCGGGGCAGTTCGCGGCATCCAGCGCCATGGGGGCATTGGCCAAGCCCGCGCAGGGCTGCCCATGGGCCAGGGCGCGGTGGTTGGCGATCACGCGCAGCATCGCATCGGCGTTGCGGGCGTGGCCGGGAAAGGCGCCCAGATCCGCGGCCATCCGCGCGCTGGTCGCATAGGCGGTGCCGGTCATGACCGCCGTCAGCGCCCCGCAGACCGCGCGGCCCGCATCGCTGTCATAGCCGAGGCCCATCGCCATCAGCAGCCCGGCCAGATTGGCATGGCCCAGCCCCACCGGGCGGAAGTCGTGGCTGCGCCGCGCGGTCGCGCGATCGGGGAAGCCCGCCATCAGCACGCCGATCTCCAGCGTCAGCGTCCAGAGGCGCGCGGCATGCGCGAAGCCCACGGCATCGAACCGCCCGTCCCGCCAGAAGGCCATGAGGTTCAGCACGGCCAGGGGCGCGGCCGTGTCCTCCAGGAACAGGCAGGCCCCCGACGCGTCCGACGCGCGGATCGGCCCGTCCTGCGGGCAGGTGTGCCAGGCGTCGACCGTATCGGCGAACTGCACGCCCGGATCGGCGCTGGCCCAGCCCGCATGGCCAATCCGGTCCCACAGATCGCGCGCCGAAACCGTCTGCGCGATGCGGCCGTCGGTGCGGCGGATCAGCGCCCACGGGGCATCCGCGCGCACCGCACGCAGAAAGGCATCCGTCACCCGGACCGTGGTGGCGGAGTGCTGGCCCGAGACCGTCGCATAGGCATCGGAATCCCAATCGGTGTCGAAGGTCGGGAATTCGATGCTGTCGAAGCCCTGCCGCGCGTAATGCAGCACGCGCTGCACGCAGGCATCGGGGATCATCGCGCGCCTGGCGCTGCGGATCGCGGTGCGCAGGGCGGGGTTGGCCGTGGGGTCCGTCTCTCCGCCACCGGCGCGGATGGCGGCGAAGACGCCGTTCAGCTCACGTTCGTGCAGCTTCGATCCGGCGACCAGGGCCGCGACCTTCTGCTCCTCGACCATCTTCCAGGCCACGAAGGCCTCGATCTCGGGATGGTCGATGTCGCAGGCGACCATACGGTCCCGGCGACGGGTCGCGCCGCCCGCCCGGAACGCGCCCGCAGCGCGGTCGCCGATGCGCAGCGCCTCCATCAGACCGGCCGCGACGCCGCCGCCGGGCAGCGCCTCGCCCGCGGCGGGCAGGCCGCCGACATCGGTGCCGATAGCGGTCACGGTCAGGGGCGCCTCGCGGCTCCACAGCGCCATGACGGCGGCCGCATCGCCCCGACCGCCCGCGGCCGAGCGGATGACGCCCGACTGGATCAGCGGGTGTTCATGCCCGCCCGTGACGGCCACCACCCGGCCCGTGCGTTGTTCGACGCGGAACGCCTCCGGTCCCGACCCGTCGATGCCATAGGCCCAGTGCAGGCCGACATGCAGCCATTGCGGTAGGTCGGGCGCGCCCATCTGGCGGGCCAGCATGTGGCGCATCTCGTCGCGATAGGCGCGGGCGTCGTCCTCGGTCGCGAAGCAGCCGCCCTTCCAGCCCCAATAGGTCCAGGCCCCCGCCATGCGGTCGAAGACCTGCCGGGCGCTGGTCTCCGGGCCGAAGCGCTCCTCCTCGGGCAGCGCGGCCAGGGCGGTCGTGTCGGCCTCGTGGCGCCACAGGAAGGCCGGAACGTCCGCCTCCGGCACGGGCCTCAGGCGGGCGGGAACGCCGCCGCGGCACAGGCAGGCCTGCGCCAGGGCATCGCCCGCGGCCGGGCTCCAGCCGCGCGGCCGCTCCACGGCGACATCGCCGGCCGGCATGTCGGGATCGACGGGCGCGCCGCCGCTGCGGGTGAAGGCGATGCCGCCATAGGCCCCGCCCCGCGGGGTGGTAAAGCGCCGTTCGATCCTCATCCCTGCCCCGTCCTTTCGATCCCCCGCGCGCAGCCGCGACCGGCCCCCGCAAAGGGGGGCGCAGGCGGACGGACCGCCCGTCGGTTCGGGGATGCGGCGATGGTCCTTACGGAGGGCCCCACGGGCCCGCCCTATCCAGTGCCATCATGGCCGTCGGGGCCAAGGTGACGCCGGGCCACGGGGCTTTCAACCGGGAAATTAGCAGCGTCCACAGGGGTTTGCCGTTGACAGGCCGCCCGGAGGCCCGCGCGCCGGATTCGCGCACAGACACCCCGCCCGACCCCCGGCACGACGCGGATTGTCCTGCGGATCGAAGGGCTTGCAGGAACCGCCCCACAATCTGTCCACAGGCTTATCCGACCGCCATCCCCAGCCCCGCCGATGGACCACGCATGCGCGAAATTCAGCGCGTCGGAATGATGATGCCGCTTTCGGTGACGATCATGTCCAGCGGCTGATCCAGCGGCTCGGCCGGGATATGGTCCAGCCGCTGGCAGTCGAAGGCCAGTCCGAGTGCTGTGACGGGGCCGGATTTCCTCAGCGATTCCAGCGTCCTGTCAAAGAACCCACCGCCATAGCCAAGCCGGTTCCCCCGCCCGTCGAACCCCGCGAGCGGCACGATCAGCACATTGGGCACCATGACCTCCGCCGATTCGGGCGGATGGGCCGTGCCGAAGGCTCCTGCCTCCAGCGGGCCCCCCTGCCAGCGGCGAAAGACCAGCGGCCGGCCGCGTCCCGTGACCACCGGCAGGACCAGCGGCCCGCGATGGGCGGCCATGGCGGGGCGGGGATCGGCCTCGTCCCGGATCGGCCAGTAGCCGGCCAGGACCGCCCCCGCGAAGGGCGCCAGCGCCGCGATCAGTTCGCGGTCCAGCGCGGCCCGGTCGCCCCCTGCGGCCCGCGCGGCCAGGGCCTGCGCGCGCAGGTCCGCCTTGGCCGTCACAGCAGGACCAGCGTGGCCAGGCCCAGAAAGGCCAGAAAGCCGATCACGTCGGTCATCATCGTGACGAAGGTCCCCGAGGCCAGCGCCGGGTCGGCGCCCAGCTTGTTCAGGCCCAGGGGGATCAGGATGCCCGCCAGCGCCGCGACCAGCAGGTTGATGACCATGGCCGACCCGATCACCGCCGCCAGACCCGGATCGCGGAACCAGGCCCAGGTGATCGCCGCCATGATGATGCCGAAGATCACCCCGTTAGTCAGCCCCACGCAGACCTCGCGGCGCACCACGCGCAGGGCGTTGGCGCGCGACAGATCGCGCGTGGCCAGGCCGCGCACCGCGACGGTCAGGGTCTGCGTGCCCGCATTGCCGCCCATGGAGGCCACGATGGGCATCAGCACCGCCAGCGCCACCAGCTGCGCGATGGCGCCCTCGAACACCGCGATGACCGAGGCGGCGGCCAGCGCGGTCACGATGTTCGTGGCCAGCCACGGCACGCGCTGCCGCACCGTCTGCAGCACGCTGTCCGAGATGCTGGAATCGTCGCCCACCCCGGCCAGGCGCAGGATGTCCTCCTCATGCTCGTCATCCAGGACGGACATGGCGTCGTCGATGGTGATGACCCCCACCAACCGGTCGTCGCGGTCCACCACCGGGGCCGAGATCAGGTGATACTGGTTGAAGACATAGGCGACCTCGGCTTCCTCGGCGAAGGCGCTGATGGTGCGGAAGCTGTCCTCGGCCAGCTCGCGCAGGGGCGCGTCGCGGCGCGAGGCCAGCAGGCGGCCCAAGGTGACGTAGCCCACCGGGTGGCGGCGCGGATCGACCAGCACGATGTGGTAGAACTGCTCGGGCAGCCAGTCCTCGGCGCGGACGAAGTCGATGGCCTCGGCCACGGTCCAGTGCTCGGGCGCGGTCACGACCTCGGACTGCATCAGGCGCCCGGCCGAATATTCGGGATAGGCCAGCGACTGCTGCACCGCCATGCGGTCGCCCGCATCCAGCGCGGCCAGGATCTCGTCGCGTTCGGGCGCGTCCAGATCCTCGACCAGGTCCACGACATCGTCGCTGTCCATCTCGCGCACGGCCTCGGCCAAGACGGCGCGGGGCAGCTGCTCCAGCACCTCCTCGCGGATGGATTCGTCGATCTCGGACAGGATTTCGCCGTCGATCCCGTCGGCGTAGAGCTCCAGGAACTGCCGCCGCTCGGCCGGGGTCATGCGCTCGATCAGGTCGGCGACGTCGGCGGCGTGCATCGGCTCCAGCGCCGCCTCCAGCGCGGCGGGGTCGGCGGCGGCGATGGCCTCGTCCACGCGCGCCATCAGGTCGTCATGCGGATCGGGCCGGGCGTCGCGGTCGTCTTCGGCCATGAGAGGTCCCTTCTGTCAGGCGTCGGGGTCGCTGCGGCTCAGCCGCGGAGGAAATCCAGGGCCGCGCGGTGCAGCGCGGGGGTCGCTGCGGCGATGACGCGCCCGCCCTCATGGGCCGGGCCGCCCTGCCAGTCGGTGACGACCCCGCCCGCCGCCTGCACCACCGCCAGCGGTCCCGCGATGTCATAGGATTGCAGCCCCGCCTCGATCACCAGATCGACCTGCCCCAAGGCCAGCAGCGCGTAGCCGTAGCAGTCCAGGCCATAGCGCGTCAGCCGCACCCGGTCCGCCACGCGGCGGAAGGCCTGCGCCTCCTCAGACGTGCCGATCTCGGGGAAGGTTGTCAGCAGCGTCGCGGCAGCGAGCGTCCCGCAGTCACGCACCCGCAGCGGCCGGTCGCGGCCGCCATGCGACAGCCGGGCGCGGCCCAGCCCGCCCTCGAACCGTTCGGTGGTGAAGGGCTGGTCGATCAGCCCGTAGACGACGCCCTGGGCGTCCGTAACCCCGATCAGCACGCCCCAGCTGGCCGCGCCGCACAGAAAGGCGCGCGTGCCGTCGATCGGGTCCAGCACCCAGGTCAGCCCGGTCGTGCCGGGCTGCGCGCCATATTCTTCGCCCAGGATGGCGTCGTCGGGCCGCTCGCGCGCCAGAACGGCGCGCATGGCGCGCTCGGCCTCGCGGTCGGCCTGGGTCACGGGGTCGAAATCGGCGGGGCGCTTGTTGTCGGCCGCCAGATCCGCGTGGCGGAACCACGGCAGGATGGCCTGCCGCGCGGCGTCGGCCATCAGATGGGCGGTGCGGATGATCTGGTCTGCGTTCTGCATGCGGCCCCCCTGTCACGTCGCGCCCGGTGTAACCCGTCGCCGGCCGGGGGGCCAGCACTCAAAGTCGGTCGTCGCCCGGCGGTCACACGGCGCGGGGCGACGGTGGTGTCAGGCGCCTTCTGGCGCGCTGGACGCTCAGGCCGCGTCGGAGAGGACGCGGGCCAGTTCGAAGATCTGGCGGCGCTGCGCCTCGGGCATGGCGTAATAGGCGCGCACCAGCTGCAGCGCCTCCTTGTCGGCGAAGATGTCGCCTTCGACGACGCCCGGCACCTCGGCATCCGTTAGCCCCTCGAAGAAGAAGCTGACCGGCACGTCGACCGCGCGGGCGATGTCCCACAGACGCGAGGCCGAGACGCGGTTCATCCCGGTCTCGTACTTCTGGATCTGCTGGAACTTGATGCCGACCTTGTCGGCCAGCTGCTGTTGGGTCATGCCGATCATCCAACGGCGATGGCGGATACGTTTACCAACATGAACATCTACACTGTGCTTCATTGCCCAACCTCTTGCAATCTCAGGATGCTCTAGCCCGGAAAGGCACAATTTTCGAGTGTCAACTTGGTTAAGGGGCCCGTTCCTGCCCAAAAAGACAGGTCCACGCGACCGTCCGGGCGGTGTTTCAGCCGCACGTTGACTTGGCCCGCCCAGATGCGAACCTGACGCCCTCAAGATCGCCGCCCCCGAGGAGCCAGATGATTCGCACCGCCGTCATACCCGCCCTAGGCGCAGACCCCGTAATCGAGGACCGCGTCCCGCCCCGCCCGGCCCGCGGCCAGGCCCTGGTCCGGATCGAGGCGGCGGCACTGAATTTCGCGGATCTGCTCAAGGCGCAGGGCCGCTATCAGGAACCGGCCGAGCCGCCCTTCGTGCCGGGCCTGGAGGGGGCGGGCACGGTGATCGAGGCACCGGGCGGCTCGGGCCTCGCGCCCGGCGTGCGGGTCGCGGTCTCGGCGCCGGGCACCATGAGCCAAGTCATGGCGGTCGATTGCGACGCGCTCCTGCCCATGCCCGACGCGATGGGGATGGAGCAGGCGGCGGGCTTTCAGGTGGCTTATGGGACAAGCCACCTGGCGCTGTCCGGGCGTGGCGGCCTGCAACCGGGAGATGCGCTGGTCGTTCTGGGCGCCGCCGGCGGGGTCGGCGTGACCGCGGTCCAGATCGGGGCCGCGATGGGCGCGCGCGTGATCGGCGTGGCGCGGGGCGCCGAGAAATGCGCGGCCGTGCGGCGCGCAGGCGCCCAGGACGCGATCGACAGCGACGCCTGTGCCGATCTGCGCGGCGCGCTGCGCGATCTGGGCGGGGCCGACGTGGTCTATGACCCGGTCGGCGCCGAACCCGGAGAGGCCGCGTTCCGCGCCCTGCGCCCGGGCGGGCGATTCCTGTCGATCGGTTTCGCCGGCGGGCGACCCCCGGCGCTGCCGCTGAACCACGCGCTGGTCAAGAACATCGCCATCCACGGCTTCTACTGGGGCGGCTACCGGCGGCTGGACCCGCAGGCGCTGCGCGCCAGCATGCAGGCGCTGTTCGCCCTGTTCGAGCGGGGCCTGCTGGACCCGGTCGCGGGCGACGTCCTGCCGCTGGAGCGCCTGGCCGAGGGCTTTGCCCTGCTGCGCGAGCGACGCAGCATCGGCAAGGTGATCATCACCCTGTGAACGCGGGGCCGCACCGGCCCCGGCCGGTGGCTGCGGCATTGAAAAATGTGACGATACAACCGATATTATGCCCAAGCCGGACCCCGTCCGGCACGCCTTTCAAGGGAGAGTTCGATGGCAGATTACAACACATACCGCACCGCGCAGGGCGTGGGCCAGCGCCAGGCGGTGGTGGACCAGGGCCTGCGGGCCTACATGAACAAGGTTTATGGGCTGATGGCGGTCGGCATGGGTGTGACCGCCGTCGCGGCCTACGGCATTGCGACCGCCGCGGTCACGCCCACGGGCGAGCTCACGGGTCTGGGCGCCGCGATCTACACCTCGCCGCTGCGGTGGGTGATCATGTTCGCGCCGCTGCTGATGGTCTTCGCCTTCGGCGCCGCGCTGAACCGCCTGTCGGTGGGCGCCGCGACCGGCGTCTTCTACGCCTTCGCTGCGCTGATGGGGCTGTCGATCAGCTCAATCTTCCTCGTCTACACCTCGGTGTCGATCGTGCAGACCTTCCTGGTGACGGCCATCGCCTTCGCGGGCCTGTCGCTCTGGGGCTACACCACGAAGAAGGACCTGTCGGGCTGGGGCACCTTCCTGCTGATGGGCCTGATCGGCCTGATCGTGGCCTCGATCGTGAACATCTTCATCGCCTCCTCGGCCATGCAGTTCGCGATCTCGGTCATCGGCGTGCTGATCTTCGCGGGCCTGACCGCCTATGACACGCAGAACATCAAGAACAGCTACCTGCAGATGCAGGGTTCGGGTGCGGATTTCCTGGGCAAGTCCGCCATCATGGGCGCGCTCAAGCTGTATCTGGACTTCCTGAACCTGTTCATGTTCCTCCTGTCCTTTATGGGCAACCGGGAGTAACCTCGCCTTCATCCATGCTCCGGAAGGCTCCGCCCCATGGCGGGGCCTTTCGCGTTTTCGGGGTGGCAGTCCGTGCGATGCGCGGATGCGGTGCCGTCCGCGATCCACCCGTCGCACGGCCCGCCATGAGACAGGGCCGCCATCCTGTCGGGATGGCGGCCCTGCGGTTCGTCGTCACCGTCGGCGAGGCGGGTCGGGCGCGGGTGATTCAGGCAGCCTGACGGATGGTCAGGGCGGATGCGGCCTCGGCGGCGATCTCGAAGCTGCGCAGGCGCTTGCCATGGTCATGGACCTGCCCGGTCAGGATGATCTCGTCCGGGCGGTGCGTCTCGACCAGGGCCGCCAGCTGGTCCTGCACCTGCGCGCGGTCGCCCACGGCACTGATGCGCAGCGCCCCGTCCACCGCGCGGCGCATCTGGGCGCCGATCTCGGCGTCGATGTCGCGGACCGGGCGCGGCAGCTTGCCGGGCTGACCCGTGCGCAGCCGCGCGAAGGCCAGCTGCATCGTGGTGCGCAGATAGGCGGCCTCGCCGGCATCATCGGCGGCGAAGACGTTGGCCGCCAGGATCGCGTGGGGCCGCTGACCCCAGGGCGAAGGCCGGAACCGGTCGCGATAGATTGCCATCGCCTGCTCCAGGTGATCGGGCGCGAAATGGCTGGCGAAGGCGAAGGGCAGGCCCAGATGCGCCGCCAGCTGCGCGCCGAAGAGGCTGCTGCCCAGGATATAGACCGGCACGCCGGTCCCCTCGCCCGGCAGGGCGCGGACCGGGGCGTCGGGGCGTTCGGGGCCCAGATAGTCCAGCAGTTCGACCACGTCCTGCGGAAAGCTGTCGGCCATGGGGTCGCGGCGCAGGGCGCGGATCACCGCGCCGTCCCCGCCGGGCGCGCGGCCCAGGCCCAGGTCGATGCGGTCGGGAAAGGCGGTGGCCAGCGTGCCGAAAGCCTCGGCCACGGTCAGCGGCGCGTGGTTGGGCAGCATGATGCCGCCCGCCCCCACGCGGATCGTGCGGGTCGCCTGCGCGATCAGCCCGATCAGCACGGCGGTGGCGGAGCTGGCGATGCCCGGCATGTTGTGATGCTCGGCCAGCCAGAAGCGGTGATAGCCCCAGCCCTCGGCGCGCTGCGCCAGATCGATGCTGTTGCGGATCGCATCCTGCGCCGACGACCCCTCGGGGACAGGCGACAGGTCGAGAACGGAATACGGAAGATGCTGTGTCATCCCACCGATCTAGGACCGGTTGCGCATAATGCAATGTCGGACACCGCCCGACGGCACGAAATTCGCGGCCGGGCGGCGCGGATCAGGCCATCTTGCGCAGATAGGTCCAGGTCGGCACGCGGCTGCCGCGCGCGACCGACCAGCTTTCGGCATCGCCCAGATAGACGAAGCCGCAATTGGTCAGCACGCGCGCCGATCCGGGATTGTCTTGGAACGCCTCGGCGAACAGGGTCCGCGCGCCATGCGGATTGGCCGCGACCAGCGCCGCGACCGCTTCGGTGGCGAAGCCCGTGTTCCAGAAGCCGGCCCCGATCCAGAAGCCCAGCTCGGACTGCGACCCCTCCATCCGGGTCAGCGACACCACTCCCAGCAGTTCGGAGAGGTTCTGTTCGCTGCCGTCGATGGCCCAGACATCCTCGGTCCGGTCGGAGGCCAGCGCGCGGGCGACGAAGCTGTCCGACGCACCGGGCGGCAGCGGATGCGGAATGGCGCGGGTGCCCTCGGCCACGCGGCGGTCGGCGGTGTAATGGGCGATCATCCCGGCATCTGAGGCACGCAGCGGCCGCAGCGTGAACCGCTCGGTCGCGATCACGGGCTGGTCGGGCGCGGCGCCCGGAACGGCGCACAGGTCATCCAGACGACTTCCCTCCCGCAGGGGTGCAGACATCACCATGTTTCCTCCCCAAGAAACTGTAAAGAATTGAGACGACAAAACGGTTTGGGGGACCGGCTTGCGCCGATCCCCCCTTAGCATCTGAATATTACGCTAAGGTTACTCGGCTGCTTCCAGCTCGGCGGGGACGATCGAAACGAAGGTCCGGCCCTTCAGGCCCTTCTTGAAGCTCACATGACCGTCGGTCAGCGCGAAAAGGGTGTGATCCTTGCCCATGCCGACGTTGACGCCCGGCCACCAGGTGGTGCCGCGCTGACGTGCGATGATGTTGCCCGCGATGGCGGCCTGGCCGCCGAACAGCTTGACGCCTAGACGGCGACCGGCGCTGTCGCGACCGTTGCGGGAGGAACCGCCTGCTTTCTTATGTGCCATGGGTCGTTCTCCTTAGGCTTCAGCGGCGTCTTTGGCCGGTTTCTTGGTCTTGGCGGGCGCCTCGGCGGCCTCGACCTTGGTGCGGGCGCCGACGGCGGCCTTGACGCCGGTCTTGTCCGCGCCCTTGTCCAGGACGTCCGTGACGCGCAGCAGGGTCAGCTGCTGACGATGACCGCGGGTCCGCTGCGAGCTGTGCTTGCGGCGGCGCTTGACATAGGTGATGACCTTGTCGGCCTTGATCTGCTCGATCACGGTGGCCTGCACGCAGGCACCGGCGACCAGGGGCGCACCCAGGGTCGAGCCGACCATCAGAACGTCGTTGAACTGGACAGTCTCGCCAGCCGCGGCATTCAGCTTTTCAACGCGCAGGACGTCGCCCGCCTGCACCTTGTACTGCTTGCCGCCAGTTTTCAGAACCGCGAACATCGCTTTCTTCCTTCATCACCGCGTCCTGCGGCCCCGACGATGTCGGCGTTGGGGGGCGGACCCCGCCTTCGGACGGCGCACCCTGTTGCGGGTGTCGTTAAAATCAAGAGACCGGCCAAGGGCGCACAGCCCTGCCGGTCGGCGTCAGATGCCCGATCCGCCCCGCGATGTCAAGCCTGTCGAGCCGGCCTGTCCTGCCGGGCGGAACCCGCGCGCGGATCGCGGGCTTGTGTCCCTGCGCCCCGACGGACCGGAACCCACAATGAAACGCTTTACCTGCCCGCATTGCGGCACCCGCGCCTATTTCCACAACCTGCTCTGCCTGTGCGGCGAAGATCTGACCTACGATCCCGGCGCCCGCCGCATGGTTGCCGAGGCCGCGCCCTGCGCCAACCGCGACAGCCTTGCCTGCAACTGGTCCGCGCATCGCGACGGTGCGCTGTGTCAGTCCTGCGCCATGTCGCGGGTCGTCCCGGTCCTGAACGTCGGCGACAACCAGCGCCTTCTGGCCAGCGCCGAGCGGGCCAAGCGGTGGGTGCTGGCCAATCTGGGGGAGTGGGACTGGTTCACCGATGCCGATCCGGGTTGGCGGCCGCGCTTCCTGATGCTATCGGAGCATACCGGCGGGCGCGACCAGCAGATCACCATGGGCCATGCTGACGGAGAGATCACCATCAACGTCACCGAGGCGGACGAGCTGATCCGGCTGAAGCGGCAGCTGAAGCTGGGCGAGCAGTATCGATCAATGGTCGGCCATTTCCGCCACGAGATCGCGCATTTCCTGTTCGACCGCCTGAAGGTCCTGCCCGACTTCCTGCCGGCCTTCCGGGCGATGTTCGGCGACGAGCGCGCCGATTACGCGGCCGCGCTGAAGGCGCATTACGCCGATCCCCGCGATCCGGGCGAGGATTACATCACCAGCTACGCCACCTCGCACCCGCATGAGGACTGGGCCGAGACGGTGGCCCATCTGCTGCATCTGACGGACGTGGCCGACAGCTTCTGCAGCACACATCTGGCCATGCCGGGCGTGCCCGACGACTATCACCCCTATGCCGAGACCGATGCCCACCGCCTGCTGACCATCGCGGCCGAGATCACCATCGCGGTGAACGACATCAACCGCGCGCTGGACAACAGCGACCTCTATCCCTTCGTGCTGACCATGCCGGTGCGCCGCAAGATCGCCTTCGCCCATGGCTGGCTGCAGGGGCATCTGGCCCGCGGCGGTCAGGTCGCCTAGACGGCGGCCTTTTCCTCCAGCATCAGCCATTCCTCCTCGGCATCGGCCAGGGCGGCCTGACGCTCGGAGAGGGCTAGGCTGGCCTTCTCGAACTTGGCGGGGGCGGTCGTGAACAGGTCCGGGTCGGACATGAACTCGGACAGCTTGGCGATCTCGGCCTCCAGCTTGGCGATGATGCCGGGCAGCGCCTCCAGCCGATGCCGCTCGGTGAAGGTCAGCCCGTCGCGCGCCGCCGCCTTGGGCTTCTCCGCGACGGGTGCCGCCTTGGCCACCGCCACCGGCTCGTCGGGCGCGGTCTCGCCGCGCTGCGCCTGATAGTCGCTCCAGCCGCCGGCATAGACGGTCGCGCGACCGTCCCCCTCCATCGCGACCGTGGTGTCGGCCACCCGGTCGATGAAGTCGCGGTCGTGGCTGACCAGCAGCACGGTGCCGTCGTAATCGCCAAGCAGGTCCTGCAGCAGGTCCAGCGTCTCGACATCCAGATCGTTGGTCGGTTCGTCCATGACCAGCAGGTTCGACGGCCGCGCCATCAGCCGCGCCAGCAGCAGACGCGCCTTCTCGCCGCCCGACAGGCTGCGGACGGGGGCGCGGGCCTGGGCGTCGTCGAACAGGAAATCCTTCAGATAGGCCACGACATGCTTGGGCTGGCCCCGCACCATCACCTGATCGGCGCGGCCCGACACGCGCATCTCCGGATCGCCGGTCAGCGATTCCCACAGCGTCTGGTCGGGGTTCAGCGCCGCGCGGGCCTGGTCGAACACCGCGATCTCCAGGTTGGTGCCCATCGTGACGGTTCCCTGATCGGGGGCGATCTCTCCGGTCAGCATCTTGATCAGCGTGGTCTTGCCCGCGCCGTTCGGCCCGACAAAGGCGATGCGGTCGCCGCGCTGGATGCGCAGGTCGAAGGGCCGCAGGATGACCTTGTCGCCGAAGGCCTTGGCGATGCCGCTGGCCTCGACGACCTTCTTGCCGCTGGTCGTGCCGCTGTCGAACGCCATCGCGGCGGTACCCTGACGGCGGATCTGGCTGCTGCGCTCGGCCCGCAGGGCGGCCAGGGCGCGGACGCGGCCCTGGTTGCGCTTGCGGCGCGCGCTGATGCCCTCGACCGCCCATTTGGCCTCGGCCTTGATCTTGCGGTCCAGCTTGTGGCGGGCGTCGTCCTCGGCCGCCCAGGTGGCCTCGCGCCAATCCTCGAACCCCTCGAAGCCGCGCTCCTGGCGACGGACCTGGCCGCGGTCGATCCACAGCGTCGCCTTGGTCAGGCGGCGCAGGAAGGCGCGGTCGTGGCTGATCAGCACGAAACCCGCGCGGGTCTGGGACAGATGGTCCTCCAGCCAGCCGATGGCCTCGATGTCCAGGTGGTTGGTCGGCTCGTCCAAGAGCATCAGCTCGGGCGCCTGCGCCAGCAGGCGGGCCAGGGCCGCGCGGCGACGCTCGCCGCCCGATGCGGTGGCCACGGGGCGATGAGGGTCGAACTTCAGCCCTTCGGCGGCCATGTCGACGCGGTAATCCTCGCCCGGCTCCAGCCCGTCGCGGGCGAAATCGCCAAGCGTCTCGAAGCCCGACAGGTCAGGATCCTGCTCCATGTAGCCGGTCGAGACGCCGGCGGCCAAGACCACCTCGCCCCGGTCGGGTTCGACGAAGCCGGCCATCACCTTCATCAGGGTGGACTTGCCCGAGCCGTTTCGGCCGACCAGCGCGACGCGGTCGCCCGGCTGGACGTTCAGGGACAGGCCGTCGAAAACGGGATCGCCGCCATAGGTCAGCGAGATGTCGGAAAGTTGCAAAAGGGGTGCGCGTGCCATGCCCGCGCCCTAGCGCGCGGCCCGCCCGTGGTCAATGCGTCGCAGCGCGCAGGCCCTGTCGGGAAAAGATTGACAGGAACGCTAGGGATAGGCCAGAACGCCATTCATATTCTGACCAAAGGAGTCAACATGCGTCCCCTGATCCTTGCCTCGCTGCTGGGTGCCACCGCCATGCCCGCCCTGGCCCAGGAGGTGAACGTCTATTCCCACCGTCAGCCCGAGCTGATCCAGCCCCTGATCGACGCCTTCACCGCCGAGACCGGCATCACCGTGAACGTGGCCTTCGTGGACAAGGGCATGGTCGAGCGCCTGCAGGCCGAGGGCGACCGCTCTCCGGCCGATCTGGTGCTGACCGTGGACGTGGCGCGTTTGGGCGAGGTCAAGGAGGCGGGCGTTCTGCAGCCGGTCGATGACGCGACCCTGACCGAGGCGATCCCCGCGGCGCTGCGGGACGACGAGAACCAGTGGTTCGCCCTGACCACCCGCGCCCGCGTCGTCTATGCCCACAAGGACCGCGTGGCCGATGGCGAGGTGACCACCTACGAGGACCTGGCCGATCCGAAGTGGCAGGGCCGCATCTGCACCCGCAGCTTCACCAACGACTACAACGTCGCGCTGACCGCGGCATATCTGGCCCATCACGGCGAGGAGGAGACGGTCGCCTGGCTGGAGGGCGTCAAGGCGAACCTGGCCAAGCGCCCGGAGGGCGGCGACCGCGACCAGGTCAAGTCGATCTGGGCCGGCGAATGCGACATCAGCCTGGGCAACACCTATTACATGGGCGCCATGCTGAAGGACCCCGAGCAGCAGGAATGGGCCGAATCGGTCCGCATCGTCTTCCCGACCTTTGAGGATGGCGGCACGCATGTGAACGTCTCGGGCGTGGCGATGACCAAATCGGCCCCGAACCGCGACGCGGCACTGCAGCTGATGCAGTTCCTGGCCGGCGATGAGGCGCAGCGCATCTATGCCGAGACCAACAACGAGTTCCCGGTCAAGGAAGGCGTCGAGCGTTCGGAGCTGGTCGCCAGCTGGGGCGAGTTCACCCCGGACGACCTGACCCTGACCGAGATCTCGGACCTGCGCCCGCAGGCGCTGGACCTGATCGAGCGCGTCAACTTCGACGGCTGATCAGGGCGCGATCACGAAGAAAAAGAAAGGCGCAGACAAGGGCTTGCGCCTTTTTCCATACTGACGCACAAATCCGCGTCCGGACCGGAGGGAGAGCGGAATTGGCGCAGAAGATCATCATCGACACCGATCCCGGCCAAGACGACGCCGTGGCGATCCTGCTGGCGCTGGCCTCGCCCGAGCTGGAGGTTCTGGGCGTCGTCGCGGTGGCGGGCAACGTGCCGCTGGCGCTGACGCAGGTGAACGCGCGCAAGGTGGTCGAGCTGTCGGGCCGGACCGACATTCCGGTCTATGCCGGCTGCGATCGGCCGCTGTCGCGCGATCTGGTCACGGCCGAACATGTCCACGGCAAGACCGGCCTGGACGGGATCGAACTGCCCGAGCCTGTGCTGCCCCTGCAGGAGGTCCATGGCGTCGAGTTCATCATCGACACGCTGCGCGCGCATGAGGCGGGCACCGTCACGCTGGTCGCCATCGGCCCGCTGACCAACGTCGCCGAGGCCTTCCGCCGCGCCCCCGACATCATCGGGCGGGTGCAGCGGATCGTGCTGATGGGCGGCGCCTATTTCGAGGTGGGCAACATCACCCCCGCCGCCGAGTTCAACATCTATGTCGATCCCGAAGCCGCGGCCGAGGTCTTTTCCGCGGGCGTGCCGCTGGTCGTCATGCCGCTGGACGTGACCCACAAGGCGCTGACGGATCGCGAATGGGTCGATGCCATGCGCGCCCTGCCCGGCCGCTGCGGTCCCGCCGTCGCGGGCTGGACCGATTTCTTCGAGCGTTTCGACACGGCCAAATACGGCAGCCTCGGCGCGCCGCTGCACGACCCCTGCACCATCGCCTGGCTGCTGCGGCCCGACCTGTTCCAAGGCCGCGAGATCAACGTCGAGATCGAGACCGAGGGCCGCTGGACCACCGGCATGACGGTCGCCGACTGGTGGCGGGTCAGCGGGCGCGCGCCGAACGCGCTTTTCCTGAAGGATGTGGACCGGGACGCGCTGTTCGCGCTCCTGTCCGAACGGATCGCGCGGCTGCCCTAGTCCGTTCCGGGCTGCGCGGGCAGCGGCACCGCGCCCTGCCCGTCGCCGATCCGCTGATCCAGCGTGTCGATCAGCTGCTGCGTCACGTCGATCGCGTCCAGCGACACGAAGACCGTGCGCCGGTCCAGCACCGCCACGGCGCCGCGTTCCTGCATGATCTGTCCCATCACCGGCAGCGCGTCGCGGAAGAAGGCGGCGCGGTCGCTCTCGGCCCAGGTGTTCAGGTCCTGGACGGCCTGCGCGCGTTCGCGGCGGATGCGGGTCGCGCGCAGATCGAACGCCTCGGCCAGTTCGCGAAAGCGCGCGGCGTCCAGCGTCGCGCGCTGCTGGGTCAGCGCGGCCTCCTCGGAGGAGAGAAGCTGGGTCAGGCGCTCGTTCTCGGCCGCGACCTCGGCGCCCTCGGCCTCCAGTTCGGCCTGCGCGCGCAGGCCCCAGGCCGAGTTCAGGTAGAGCACATCCAGGTCCAGCGTCAGGATCGGCGCGTTCTCGGCCAGATCGCCCGGCCCGGGAACGACGGTGCTGGGCAGCGTCGAGGGCGCAACCACGGGCGGCAGCTGCGGGTCGCCCGGATCGGCGTCCTGCGGTTCCGTCGCAGGAACCGGCAGATCGGCCGCGGGCTGCTGGGCGGCCAGGGGACCGGCCAGCAGCACCGCCGCGAGGGTCGCCGCGCCGCGCCGCATCAGAACGTCGTCTGGATCGTCAGGTCGAAGTTCTGTTCCAGGTCGTAATCCTCCTTCTTCAGCGCCTGCGAGAAGTTGAAGCGCAGCGGACCGATGGGCGTGGTCCAGAAGATCGAGGCGCCCACGGCGGCGCGCACATACATGTCGTCATCGACCAGCACCCCGTCGGTGCCGACGCGCTGATCCAGACCCCAGAGCGATCCGACATCGGCGAACAGGCCGCCCTCGATGCCGTATTCCTCGGGCAGGCCCAGGGGGAACTGCGCCTCGGCGCGGGCCGCCCAGTAGTAGTTGCCGCCCAGGCCGTCCTGGTTCTCCGCCTGCAGGTCGCGCGGGCCGATGCCGTTCGGCTCGAAGCCGCGGACGCGGTTGCCGGTGCGGAAGCGGTCCAGGATCCAGGTCGAATAGTCGCCATAGGTGTAGATCGCCCCGGCCTCCAGCTCGGCACGCAGCGTCACGCTCTCGCGCCAGGCGTTGCTCTCGACGCCGGCCAGGGCGGTGGTGGTGATGGTCTTGGTGTCGCCGCCCGCGCCCGCGAAGTCCTGCGAGAAGCGGAACCGGTAGGCGGTCAGCGGATCCAGCCCGGTGCGGCGCGAATCCCAGTTGTAGGTATAGCCCAGGGCCGAGGTCAGGCGCGTGCCCTCCTCGTCGATCAGCAGCTGCGAGCTGTCCTCGGTCACGCCGGTCAGCTTGTCCTCGGAGATGCGATAGCGCAGCTCCAGCCGGCCGTTCTCGGAGACCGGGAATTCCAGCGACGGCTGCACGCGGATCTGGCGGGTGTCGTAATCCGAGTTCAGCCCGTCCGTCTCGGCATAGCTGGCCGAGAAGCCGAAGCGCAGGTCGCGGCCCAGGAAGAACGGCTCGACGAAGTTGATGCTGGCCGAGGCGTCGTCGGTCGCGGTCTGCAGCTGCAGGCCGACGGTCTGCCCGCGGCCTAGGAAGTTGCGCTCGGTCAGGCCGATGTTGAAGCCCACGCCCGAATTGACGCCGTAGCCCGCGCCCAGGGACAGCGAACCGGTCGGCTGCTCCTCGACGTTGACGCCAACGATGACCTGGTCGGGGCTGCTGCCCTCGCGGGTCTGGACCTGCGCATCGGCGAAATAGCCCAGGGCGCGCACGCGCTCGGCCGAATTGCGGATCTCGCGCGGGTTGAAGGGGTCGCCCTCGACGGTAGTGAACTGGCGGCGGATCACCTCGTCCAGGGTCGTGGTGTTGCCCTCGATGTCGATGCGCTCGACGAAGATGCGCTGACCGCGGGTCAGGGCGAAGGTCAGGTCCAGGGTCTGGTTCTCGGGGTTGCGGGTGACGCGCGGCTCGATGTTGACGAAGTTCAGGCCCTGCTGGATGGCGATGGTCTCCATCCGCCGGATCGACGTGTCGATGACCGAGGGGTTGTAGTAGGTTCCGCGCCGCACGCGGCTCTGCTCGGCAAAGGCCGCGGCATCGACGCCGGGGATCTCGGAGACGGTCTGGACGCGCCCGAAGCGATAGCGCGGGCCTTCCTGGATGTTGAAGGTGATGAAGAACGCGTCGCGTTCGCGCGCGATCTCAGGGGCGACGCCCTGCACGCGGAAGTCGGCGTAACCCTGCGAGCGGTAGAAGTCGGTCAGGAGCTGCTCGTCCAGCGGGATGCGCTCGGGCGCGAACGTGTCGCGGCGGATGAAGGTGCGCAGCAGGCCCGCCTGTTTGGTCTCCAGCACGTTGCGCAGCCGGCGGTCCGAATAAGCGCGGTTGCCGACAAAGCTGATGCGTTCGATCTCGGTGACGTTGCCCTCGCGGATCTCGAAGACCAGATCGACGCGGTTGCCGCTGCGGCGGATGATGCGCGGATCGACGCGGGCGGCCAGGCGCCCTTCGGCGGCATAGATCTGGGCGATAGCCTGCGCGTCCTGGATGGCCTGGGCGGGCTGATAGACGCGGCGCGCCTCGCTGCGCACGATCTCGGCCAGACGCTCGTCGTTCAGGCGGCGGTTGCCCTCGAAGCTGATCTGGTTGACGATCGGGTATTCGCTGACGCGCACGACCAGGGTTCCGCCCTGCGGGATCAGCTCGACCGACTCGAACAGGCCGGAATTCTGCAGGCGCTGCAAGCCGTCGTTGATCTCTCCGGGGCTGAGGTCTTGGCCCTGAGGCAGGGCTAGGGTGGACAGGACGGCGCCGGTCTCGATCTGCTGGTTGCCCTGCACGACGATGCTGCCGAAGACGGCGGCGCGAGCCTCAAGCGGGACCAGACCCGCCGGCATCGCGATCGCCAGGGACGTCACCAGCGCCAGCGCGCCCTTGCCCAGTTTCCGTTCCATGATGGCCCCTCTATCCGCCTGCACGCGCCCGGTTCGGGCTGTCGTTTTGCCTATGGTCTCTAGCGCCAAGAGGGCCGCGCTGTCAAAAGCGCATGCGCGTCAGGGGCAGAAAAGATCGTTCGTGAGCCCGAAAATCATCAGTGACAGCACCGCCGCCATGCCGATCGCGGTCAGCAGGTTCAGCGCGCGCTCCGATGGCGGACGCCCCCGGACGGCCTCGTAGGCATAGAACATCAGGTGACCCCCATCGAGGACCGGGATCGGCAGCAGGTTCAGAAAGCCGATGGCCGCCGACAGGACCGCGATCCACCACAGGAAGTTCGCGCCCCCCGCGCTGGCGGCCTGCCCGGTGCTTTCCGCGATGCTGATCGCGCCGCCCAGGTTGCAGGTGCCGATCTGCCCCGAGATCATCGCCCACATCCCCGTCAGCGACGAGGTGATGATCCCCCACGTCTGCCCCACCCCCAGGGACAGCGCCTCCAGCGGGCCGGCGCTGCGGGTCTCCGGGGTGAAGAAGCCGCCGCCGCCGGTCACCCCGATCAGCCAGCGCTGCTCGAAGCCGCCGCCCTCGGCGGGCAGGTCCGACAGTTTCGGCGTCAGCGTCACGTCGATCTCTCCGGCGCCCGGCCGCCACAGGCGCAGGGCCAGGGGCGCCCCTTCGGCCGCGTCCACCGCCTCGCGGATCTGGGTGAAGCGGGTGACGGGCCGGTCGCCGATGACCAGGACCACGTCGCCCGCCCGGAGACCCGCATCGGCCGCGGCGCTGCGCGGGGCGACGCCGCCGATCAGCGCGGGCATCGGGTCGGGTCCGGCGACGGTCAGGCGGCGTCCGTCGCGCTCGACCTCCCAATCGACGCGGGGGGCCGGCTCCAGCGTGGCGGTCGCAGCCCCGATATCGGCCCAGCTTGCCACGGGCTGCCCGCCCACGGACAGGATGCGGTCGCCGGGCTGCAGGTCGCTGGCGATGCCGGGTGGGGCCTCGGTCACGCGGCCCACGCGGACCTCCTCCACCGGCAGGCCCTGGACGATGGCGAAACCCGCGAAGACCGCAATGGACAGCACGAAGTTGAACACCGGCCCCGCCAGCAGCGTGGCGAAGCGCGCCCAGAGCGGCGCGCCCTGCAAGGTCTGCCGCCGCAGCGCCGGATCGACCGCGCGCCCGGGACCCGCACTGGCCACGTTGTCGTCGCCCAGGAACCGGACATAGCCGCCGAGCGGCAGCGCCGCGACCTGCCAGACCGTGCCGCGCCGGTCGCGCCGCGAGACCAGCCGCGGGCCAAAGCCGACGCTGAACACCTCGGCGCGGATGCCCGACCAGCGGCCGACGATGTAATGGCCGTATTCATGCACCGTCACGATCACCGCCAGCGCCGTGACGAAGGCCAGAAGCGTGCCGCCGGTCTGCAGGACGGTGTCGATCATCGGGCGGCCTTTCGTCGGGCCATCGCGTCCCAGTCCAGGACGGTGGGCAGGTCTTCGGGGTCGCGGGCAAAGCCGGGCTCGGCGGACAGCGCCTCCAGCGTGGCCTCGACCCGCGGGGCCATGTCGGTGAAGCGGATGCGACCCGCGATGAAGTCGTCCAGCGCCTGTTCCTTGGCGGCGTTGAAGACCGCGCCCGCCGCCCCGCCCGCGGCCATCACCTCGCGCGCCAGGCGCAGGGCGGGCCAGCGGACTTCGTCGGGCGCGCGGAAGGTCAGGCTGCCGATCGCGGCCAGGTCCAGCGCCGGGACCGGCAGGGGGCGGCGCGCCGGCCAGTGCAGGGCATAGCCGATGGCGTGGCGCATGTCGGGCGCGCCCAGATGCGCGATGGTGCCGCCGTCATGATGGGTGACCATGGCGTGGATGATGGATTCGGGATGGACCAGCACCTTGATGCGCGCCGCGTCCAGACCGAAGAACTCCTTGGCCTCAATGACCTCCATTGCCTTGTTGAACATCGACGCGCTGTCGATTGTGATGCGCTGACCCATGGCCCAGTTGGGATGGGTCGAGGCCTCGGCCACCGTCGCCGCCGCCAGCCGCTCCAGCGGCCAATCGCGGAAGGCGCCGCCCGAGGCGGTAATGGTCACATCCTTGACGCTGTCGAGCTTGTCCGCCCCAAGCGCCTGAAACAGCGCGGAATGTTCGCTGTCCACCGGCAGGATGGTCGCGCCCGAGGCCGCCGCCGTGCCGCTCAGCAGCGCGCCGGCGCAGACCAGCGATTCCTTGTTGGCCAGCGCCAGGACCCCGCCCTGCGCGAGCCCCGCCAGCCCCGGAGCCAGCCCCGCCGATCCCACAATGGCCGACAGGATCCAGTCGGCGGGCCGCGCGGCGGCCTCGATCAGCGCCTGCGGTCCGGCGGCGACCTCGACCCCGCTGCCCGCCAGCGCGGCGCGCAGGTCGTCCAGCGCATCCTCATGGGCGGTCACGGCGATCTCGGCGCGCAGGTCGCGGGCCATCTGCGCCAGCCGCGCGATGTTGCGCCCGCCGGTCAGCGCAACGGTGCGATAGGCGTCCGGGTCGCGGCGGATCAGGTCGACGCCATTGGCCCCGACCGAGCCGGTGGCCCCGAAGATGGAAATGCGTCGCATCGGTCAGTTCACCACGGGCAGGCGCGTCAGGACACCGATCAGCATGGCGGCCAGGACCGCGCCGGTCACTGCGTCAAAACGATCCATGAAGCCGCCATGCCCCGGGATCAGGTTCGAGCTGTCCTTCTTGCCCGCCCGCCGCTTGAGCCAGCTTTCGGCCAGATCGCCCATCTGCCCCGCAAAGCATACCAGTGGCGAGACCCAGATCAGCGCCGCATCGCCCTGTCCGGCCACCCACAGGACGGCGCCGAACAGGCAGCTGCCGATCCAGCCCGCCGCGGTGCCCGACCAGGTCTTCTTGGGGCTGAGGGCGGGCCAGAACTTGGGTCCGCCCAGCATCCGCCCGAAGAAATAGCCGGCCGTGTCCGAGATGATGATGACCCCCATCAGCCACAGCACGAAGTTCAGGCCGTAATTCTCGCGGAACCCCACCAGCCCGAAGGCCACGATCAGGATCGCGATGCCGAACAGCGCATAGGTGGCGCGGTCGCGCCGGGACGCGCCCGGCAGGCCCAGCAGGATCGGCACCGCCAGCGCCATCCACGCCCAAGGCAGGCCGGTCAGCGCGACCGCCTGCGACAGGCCCGCGATGGCCGCCAGCGCGATGGGGCGGGAGCGGCCGAACAGCGTGACGTGGCGCGCCGGGTTGCGCCAGCCGGTCATCGCCGCCAGCTCCCAGAAGGTGATGGCCGAGATGACCGCCATGCCCAGCCTGAGCCACGGCCCCTGCGCCACCGCCAGCAGCACGCCGATCGCCAGAAGCACCAGCGTCGAGGCCACGCGCCGCGACAGGTCGGCCCATTTGCCCGGGCCGGCCTGACCCTGCGGGATGCGTCGTGCCGTCATGCGCCGCCGAAGCGCCGGTCGCGCAGCCCGAAGCGGTCCAGGATCGTCGCTAGATGGTCGGGCGTGAAGTCGGGCCAGAGCGTCGGGGTGAATTCGTATTCGGAATAGGCCGCCTGCCACGGCAGGAAGTTGGAGGTCCGCGTCTCGCCGGAGGTGCGGATGACCAGGTCCGGATCGGGATGGCCGGCCGTGTCCATGCAGTCGGCCAAATCGGCCTCGGTCGGGGAGGCCACGTCGCCGCGGGCGATGCGTTCGGCCAGGCGCGCGGAGGCGCGCAGCAGCTCGTCCCGGCCGCCGTAATTGACCGCGACCGTCAGGTTCAGCCGCGTGTTGCCCGCCGTGCGCGCCTCGATCGAGGCCATCAGGTCCTGCAGCTTGCGGTCAAGCCGGCCGCGTTCGCCGATGAAGCGCATCCGCACGCCCTCGACCGACATGTCCTCGGCCTCGCGCTGGATGTAGCGGCGGAAGATCTTCATCAGACCCAGCACCTCCTCGGTCGACCGCTTCCAGTTCTCGGTCGAGAAGGCATAGATCGTCAGCCAGTCCACGCCCAGGTCGGGACAGGCGCGCACGATCTGCTTGACGCGCTCGGCGCCCCGCCGGTGGCCGACCAGTCGCGGCCAGCCGCGTTCGGTCGCCCAACGGCCGTTGCCGTCCATGATGATCGCGACATGCCGGGGGCGCGCCGTCCCGCCATCGGTCCGTGCCACCGTCGCTGCCCCCCTGCCCCATACCATGATGCGCTCAGACCTGCATGATCTCGGCCTGCTTGGCCGCAAGCGCCTCGTCGACCGACGCGATCATGCGGTCGGTCAGGGACTGGATCTCGGTCTCCCAGAACTTCTGGTCGTCCTCGGGCATGCCGTTGGCCTTGCCCTTCTTGACTTGGTCCATGCCGTCGCGGCGCACGTTGCGGATCGAGACGCGGGCGCTTTCGGCATATTGCGCGGCGACCTTGGTCAGTTCGCGCCGGCGCTCCTCGTTCAGCTCGGGGATGGGCAGCATGATGATGGTGCCGTTCAGCTGCGGGTTGATGCCCAGGCCGCTCTCGCGCAGAGCCTTCTCGACCTTGCCGACCATCGCCTTGTCCCAGATGTTGATCGTCACCATGCGCGGCTCGGGCACGTTCACGGTGCCCAGCTGGTTGATGGGGGTCATCTGGCCATAGGCCTCGACCTGAACGGGATCGATCATCGAGGCCGAGGCGCGGCCGGTGCGCAGGCTGGCGAATTCGCCGCGCAGGCTGTCCATCGCGCCCTTCATGCGGCGCTCCAGGTCGTCAATGTCGATTTCGATGTCCTCAGCCATGTCGGACTGCCTCTGCTTAGGATTTTTTCCGCTTGTAACCACAATGTCGCAGCTTGGCAAAGCCTTTGCCCGGCCTTTCGGCAGCGCGCGCGGTCATGCGCCGTCCGGACCGGACGCGCCCCGGCGCTGCGCCTCCAGCCGCCGCTCGATGGCCTCCAGCCGCGCCAGGACCTCGTCACGATAGGCCTCGGTCGCGGCGGTCCCCTCCTCGGAATGGGCCTCCTGCATGGAGTTCACGATCAGGCCCACGACCAGGTTCATCACCGCGAAGGTGGTGACCAGGATGAAGGGGACGAAGAACAGCCAGGCCTGCGGATGGACCTCCATCACCGGGCGCACGATGCCCATGGACCAGCTTTCCAGCGTCATGATCTGGAACAGCGAATAGGCCGAATTGCCCATGTCGCCGAACCAGTCGGGGAAGGTCGCGCCGAACAGGTTCGTGGCCATCACCGCGAAGATGTAGAAGATGATCCCCATCAGCAGGAAGACCGACGCCATGCCGGGCAGCGCGGCCAGGAACCCCTCGACCACCCGGCGCAGGCGCGGCGTGACCGACACGATGCGCAAGAGCCGCAGGATGCGCATGGCGCGCAGCACCGACAGGCCCTCCGCCGCGGGCAGCAGCGCGATTGCGACCACGGCAAAGTCGAAGACATTCCAGCCGTCGCGGAAGAAGCGCCAGCCGCGGGCATAAAGCTTCAGCCCGATCTCGGCCACGAAGATCGCCAGACAGATCCGGTCCAGCGCGATCAGCAAGGGCCCCGCCGCGGCCATCGCGCGGGGCCAGGTCTCCAGCCCCAGGACCACCGAGTTGAACAGGATGACGGCGGTGATGAACCCCTGGGCGCGCGGGCCGTGGACCCACGCGTCGATGCGGTCGCGACGGCTGGCGGTCATCTCAGTTGTGGACCCGCGTGTAGGTCCCCCGGCCTTCCAGGATCGAGCGGAACCCGCCCGGCGCGTCCAGCGAGAAGACGATGATCGGCAGCTTGTTGTCGCGGGCCAGCGCGATGGCCGACGCGTCCATCACGCCCAGATGCTTCTGCAGCACCTCGTCATAGCTGACATTGCCATAGCGCTTCGCGTCGGCATGCTTGACCGGGTCCTTGTCATAGACGCCGTCGACCTTGGTGCCCTTGAAGATCGCCTCGCAGTTCATCTCGGAGGCGCGCAGCGTGGCCGCGGTGTCGGTGGTGAAGTAGGGGTTGCCGGTGCCCGCGGCAAAGATCACGATCCGCTTCTTCTCCAGGTGGCGGATGGCGCGGCGGCGGATATAGGGCTCGCAGACCTCGTCCATGCGGATCGCGCTGATCACCCGGCAGTGCAGGCCGCGCGCCTCCAGCGACGACTGCATCGCCAGCGCGTTCATGACCGTGGCCAGCATGCCCATGTAATCGGCGGTGGTGCGCTCCATCCCCTGGGCGCTGCCCTGCAGGCCGCGGAAGATGTTGCCGCCGCCGATCACCATGCAAACCTCGACGCCCATCGACTGGACGGCCTCGACCTCGCTGGCGATGCGGGCGACGGTGGGCGGGTGCAGGCCGTATCCCTGATCCCCCATCAGCGCCTCGCCCGAGATCTTCAGCATCACGCGGCCATATTGCTTCGGTGTCTCGGTGGTCATTCGGGGGCTCCTGTCGCCGGTCGCTTTCATCGCGCCGTTAAATGTCGCAAAAGGGCTGCCGGATCAACTGCCCGGATCGGCCATGCGCGACCCTGACCTGACACAGATCGATGCCGCGCGCCACCTGCTGATCGCCGGGCCGACGGCCAGCGGCAAATCCGCGCTGGCGCTGGCCGTGGCCGAGGCCCAGGGCGGGTTGGTGGTCAATGCCGACGCGCTGCAGGTCTGGTCCTGCTGGCGGGTGCTGACCGCGCGTCCCGGCCCGGACGACCTGGCCCGCGCACCGCATGCGCTCTATGGTCATGTCGCGCCGGGGACAGCCTATTCCGTGGGCGACTGGCTGCGTGACGTTGCGTCGCTCATGGGTCAGCGGCTGATCGTGGTGGGCGGAACGGGCCTCTATCTGGGTGCGCTGACGCGCGGGCTGGCGGCGATCCCGCCAACCCCGCCGGAGGTCCGCGCCACCGCTGACGCGCGGCTGGCCGAACCGGGCGGGCTGGCGGCGCTGGTGGCGGAGCTGGACTCCGCCACCCGCTCGCGGATCGATCTGGCTAACCCCGTGCGCGTGCAGCGCGCGTGGGAGGTGCTGACCGCCACCGGGCGCGGCATCATCGCCTGGCAGGCCGAGACGCCGCCCCCCCTGCTAGAGCCTGCCGCCTGCCAGCGCATCGTGCTGAGCGCCGACCGCGACTGGCTGGCCGACCGGATCGCGCGCCGCTTCGACGCCATGCTGGACCAGGGCGCGCTGGAGGAGGTCCGCGCCATGCGGCCGCTCTGGGACCCTGCCGCGCAATGGGCCAAGGCCATCGGCGCGCCCGAACTGATCGCCCATCTGGAGGGCCGCATCTCCCTGGACGAGGCCGCGCGCCTCGCGGTCATTGCGTCCTGCCAATACGCCAAGGCGCAGCGCATCTGGTTTCGCAACCGGATGCGCGACTGGCAGCTGTGGCCCGTGGGCAACTGACCGCTCCCATTTGCGCGATAATGCGCAACCCGACGCCGATTCATTGAGTTTAAACCGGAATGGGCGATAATCCGCCGAGAGGTTTTGCAAGGATCGGGCTCCATCCATGTCGCTCTGGGAACGCTCTGGCTGGAAAGGCGGCTTTCCGTTTTCACCCTCGCGCCTCGGCCCGCTCGGCAGGGCCGCGCGCGGGGCGATCGACGTCGCCGCGCCCCAGGTTCCGGATGCGGGCCTGCCCGCACGGCGGCTGCCCATGGCGACCTCCGGCCGGATCGTGGTGCCCGATGCGCTGACGGTGCGCGTGGCGCCCGCCTCGCGCCGCTTCGCCCCGCGCAAGGCCAGCCTGCGGCTGATGCCGCTCGGGGCCTTCGCATGGGGCAGCCGCAGCCAGCCGCCCCAGCCCCGCACGCGGCCCGACCACACGCTGGTCTGGGTGACCGAGGGGCTGATGCGGCTGGACTTTCCGCGCAACGGCGGCCTGATGCGCGCGGGCTGCGTGCGGCTGATCCCGGCGGGCACGGCCTTCGTCGCCCGCCCCCAGGACGGCGCTCAGGGCCATGTGCTGCTCATCGCGCCCGAACTGGTGAACGAGGTGGATCCCCCCTGGCCCGGCGCCGTCGTGGCCGGACAGGCCGGACAGGGCGCAGCCGTCCTCGAGGCGACGCTGCACGCGCTGGTCGAGGAGGCCGCGCGCAGCGGCGACCGTCAGGCGCTGGACTGCTATCTGAACGTGCTGTCGCTGCGCCTCTCCCGGCTGGAGCCGCAGCGCGACGGGCGGGGCGATCCTGCCGGTCCGCAGGCGGACCGCCCGATGGTGGACCGCTTCCTGACGCTGGCCGGGGTCCAGATCGGATCGGCCCGAACCCTGGCCGAGATGGCGCAGGACCTGGACACAACGCTGACGCAGCTGGACCGCGCCTGCCTGGAGGCGCGCGGCCGCCGCGCCATCGACCTGCTGAACGGCCTGAGGCTGGAGCGCGCGGCCGAGATGCTGACCCATACAGACCGCCCCGCGCCGCGCATCGCTCAGGATCTGGGCTATTGCAGCCACACTCACTTCACCCGCGCCTTCGTCACTGCCACGGGGCGCACGCCCGAAACCTATCGCAGCCAGATGCGTCGCCCGCCCGCCCCCTGACGGGCCGCCGCCGTCGAACGTCAGCACTATGGCGCAGGGGGTCCGGGGGATGCCTCAATCCCCCGGGGCGGCGCGGGACGCGATCAGGCGTCGCGGGCCTCGTCCTCGGGGACGTTGCGGCCGTGAAATCCAGTGGCGACCACGAACTTCTCCGAGGAATCGCTGCGGCTGGCCGGAGGCTTGACGTTCGCGACCTTGGCGAAGTTGCGCTTCAGCATGGCCTGCATCTCGGTCTCGGCACCGCCCGCCAGCACCTTGGCGACGAAGGTTCCGCCCGGTTCCAGCACGTCGAAGGCCAGTTGCGCCGCCGCCTCGACCAGCGCGACGATGCGGATATGGTCCGTGCCCTTGTGCCCCGACGAGGCCGCGGCCATGTCCGACATCACCACGTCCGCCGGCCCGCCCAGCCAGCCCTTCACCAGATCGTCCGCGCCCTCGGACAGGAAGTCCAGCACGTGGATCTCGGCCCCGACGATCGGATCCACCTCCTGAAGATCCAGACCCAGCACCCGGCCGACCTTTTTGCCCGACTTCTCGCCCAAGGCGTTCACGCGGGCCACGGCCACCTGGCACCAGCCCCCCGGCGCGCAGCCCAGATCGACCACCCGCGCCCCCGGCACCAGGAAGCGGTACTTGTCGTCCAGCTCGATGATCTTGTAGGCCGCCCGCCCGCGATAGCCCTCGCGCTTGGCGCGCGCGACATAGGGGTCGTTCAGCTGCCGCTCCAGCCACAGCTTGGAGGACATCTTGCGGCCCTTGGCGGTCTTGACGCGCACCTTCAGGTCGCGCGTGCCGCGGCCGCTGGTCTTGCCGGCCCGGCTGGTGGGTTGTTTCGTCATCAGGCCACTCCGTTCAGTCCTTCGGGCGTCAGCACCCCATCGCGCACCATCTGGGCATAAAGCAACCCCTCGCGCAGGCCGCGATCGGCCACGGACAGCTTGGTCGTGGGCCAGACCCGCATCAGCGTCTGCAGGATCGCGGCGCCCGACATGATCAGCGCGTGATGCTCGCGGCCGATGCGCGGGTCGGTGCGCCGCCCTTCGGGACCCAGCTGCAGATAGGAATGGATCACCCGGTCGATCTGGTCACTGGTCATCTCCAGCCCGTCCACCTTGGTCCGGTCATAGCGGCGCAGGCCCAGGAAACTGGCCGCGACCGTGGTGACCGTGCCCGACGTGCCGATGATCTGGAACCCCTCGTCGGGCGATCCGTCCGCATAGGGGGTGAAGCCCGACAGCGCCTCCTCGAAGAACCACGACATCAGCGCGAAGCGGCCCTGGTCGTCCTCGACATCCGCGAACTGGTCGCGCAGCGTCGCCACGCCCATCGGCACGCTGATCCAGTCCACGACCCGCGCGCCGCCGGGCTGCGGATTGCCGAAGCCCTCCGACAGGCGCATGATCGCCCGCGGACGCTCCTTGGGCTCCACATCCTCCAGGTCGATCCAGACCAGCTCGGTCGAGCCGCCGCCGATATCGACGACCATCAGCGTCTCGGTCTTGTGGCTGACCAGCGGGGCGCAGCTGATGACGGCCAGCCGTGCCTCCTCCTCGGCACCGATGATCTCGATGGGCAGGCCGGTCTCGCGGCGAATGGTGCGCAGGAAGTCGCGGCTGTTGCGGGCCCGCCTGCACGCCTCGGTCGCCACCAGGCGCATGTTGCGCACCTTGTGCTGATCCAGCTTGCGCTTGCAGACCTGCAGCGCGTGCACGGTACGCGCCATCGAGCTGCGGGACAGGCGTCCCGAAGCTTCCAGCCCCTGCCCAAGCTGAACCGGCTTGGAGAAGCTGTCGACGACCTGAAACTGACTGCCCGTCGGTCGGGCAATCAGCATCCGGCAAGAATTCGTTCCCAAATCCAGGGCCGCGTACAGCGCCCCTTCCTCGGGTTGTCGGGTGCCCGACGGCTCGACCGTATTTCTCGGGAACGCGTCCGCACCCGCAGGACGCTTGGGCGTCATGACACACGCCCTCCGATGACAAGTTGCCCAAAAGGTAGCCTGACCGCCGGTGTCATTCAAGAGGCCGCGCGCCGGCCCATCCGCCGCACCGGCCCGCGGGGCCACTTGACGCGCCGCGGCGCGCTTGGCAACCAGAGGCGATGATCGACATCCGCCCCGTGGCCCATCCGATCGGAAAGATCCTGACCGTGATCGGCGCCATGATGGTCGCTCCGATGGCGGTGGACTGGTGGCATGGCGACCCGCATTGGGTCGTGTTCCTGCAATCGGCGGTGCTGACCATGGTGTCGGGGGTGATGCTGGCCGTCGCCACGGCCGGGCGCTACGACCACCTGACGCTGCATCAGGCCTTTCTGCTGACCTCGGGCATCTGGATCGTGCTGCCCGCCTTCGGCGCCCTGCCCTTCATGCTGGGAGAGCCGGATGCCAGCTTCACCGACGCGATGTTCGAATCCATGTCGGGCTTCACCACCACCGGCACCACCGTCTTTCCCGAACTGGACGATCTGGCGCGGGGCATCCACCTGTGGCGCGCGATCCTGCACTGGGCGGGGGGCCTGGGGATCGTCGTGGTCGCGATGGTCTTCCTGCCGGTGATGAAGGTGGGCGGCATGCAGTTCTTCCGGTCCGAGGGCTTCGACACGTTCGGCAAGGTGCTGCCCCGCGCGGGCCAGATCGCCGGAGAGATGACACAGCTCTACCTGATCCTGACCGGGGCCTGCCTGGTGACCTACCTGATGCTGGGCATGACCGGGTTCGATGCGGTGGTGCAGGCCTTCAGCACGGTCTCGACCGGCGGGTTCTCGAACTATGACGCCAGCTTCGGGGCCTTTCTGGGACCGGCGCAATGGGCCTCGTCGGTCTTCATGATCCTGGCCTCGGTGCCGTTCATCCGGATGGTGCAGCTGATGCGCGGTCAAGCCAAGCCGTTGTGGCGCGACATCCAGGTCCGGGCCTATCTGCGCTGGATCTGCTATGCGGTGATCATCATCCTGCTCTATCGCGTGCTGTGGCTGGGACAGGTCGACGACCCGCAGGGGATGGTGCGCAGCACGGTCTTCAACGTCGTCTCGACCTTCTCGGGGACCGGTTTCGCCAGTGAGGACGTGACCGGATGGGGCCATCTGCCGCTGATGGTGCTGGTCATCGTCGGGCTGATCGGCGGCTGCACCGGATCGACGGGCTGTTCGGTCAAGATCTTCCGCTATCTGGTGCTGTTCGAGGCCGTGCGCGCCCAGATCCGCCGGATGCACTCGCCGCACCGCGTCTATCCGCTGCGCTATGACGGCCAGCCGCTGGACCAGGACGTGGTCGATTCGGTGATGGCCTTCTTCACGTTGTTCTTCCTGACCTTCGGCCTGCTGATCGTGGGCCTGTCGCTGACCGGGCTGCACCCGCGCACCGCGCTGACCGCCGCCTGGACGACCATCGCCAACATCGGCCCGGTCTGGGGACCGGAGGTGACCGGCAACGGCTCGATCGCCGACTTCCCGGAACTGGCCAAATGGATGATGACGCTCGGCATGTTCCTGGGCCGGCTCGAGCTGATCTCGGTCCTGGTGCTGCTGCTGCCCCGCTTCTGGCGGGGCTGAGGCGCTCAGGGCAGCGCGGGGGGCTGGGGCGCCTCGTTCGCGCCGGGGGCGTGGCGGGTCAGGCTGTCGCTCAGCTCCGCGGCCAGGCGCGTCGCGGTCTCCGCGTCCGACGCGGGCCAGATCAGCACATATCCCTCCGCCCGGCCGTCGCGGACCCAGCCCTCGGCCGTCGCCGCATGGGCCGCATTTGCGCCGCGCAGGCTGACATGGTCGCGCGCCACCGCGCGTTCGGGGCTGGGCACCCAGCCAAGCGCCGTCACCAGCCCCGCCAAGTCCAGCAGCTCCTGCTGACCGCCGGGCTGGCTGAAGAGGATCAGCGCCGCCCCCGACCCGTCCTTGGGCCCATAGATCGACAGCGCGCGCTCCGCCCGGTCGAAGGTCAGCGCGCGCATCGGCGCGGTGACGCGCAGCCCGGTGGCCGCATCGACCAGCGGCGCCAGCCCCTGCGCGCGCGACCAGGCCGCGCGCCGCTCCTCCAGCAACCGCAGCGCGGTGCCGGGATCGGTCGAGGCCCGCGCGGTGGCGATCTCGGCCCGGATCGCGGCCTGGGTGCGCGGACCGTCCTTGCCGTCGATCGCTCCGTCGTAATGCCCCGCCCATCGCAGCGCGCGCTGGACCTGATCCAGCGGCGGCAGGGGCTGGGGCGCGTCGGGCGCGGGCAGGTCCGGCGCCGCGCCGGCCTCGATGGCCGTGCCCAGATCGGCGGCGGGGTTCACGACCGCGTCCTTGGGGATCACCCCCGCCTGCGACAGGATCGGCAGCCAGGCGTCAGCCGCCTCGCGCGGGAGCGGCCCCAGGGCCACCGCGAACCAGCCGTCGGGCAGCGCCCAGAGCCCCGCCTGCGGCAGATCGGCGCGAACCCGCGCCAGGGCCGCCTCGGCCGCGGGGCGGGTCTCGAAGGATTCCAGCCGCAGGAACCAGCCCGGCGGCGGCGGGGCCGCGGGTTCGGCCACTGTCGCGGGCGCGACGGCGGTGTCGCCGACCGGCGTCAGCACCGTCCCGGCGGCAGGCTGGCTGACGAAGGCGTCCTGCGGCACCTTGCCCGCGGCCTTTAGCTGCTCCAGCAGCGGCCCGGCCCGGTCGGCGGGCAGCGGGCCGATGGCGATGCTCGTCCAGCCCCCCTCCAGCGGCAGCGTCACCACCCCGTCGAAGCGTCCGGCCCAGTCCCGCGCGGCCTGGGCCACGGCCTCGGGGGCGCGCTTGGCCTCCAGCCGGATCACCGCCTCCTGCGCAGGCGCGAGGCCCGGCACCATCGCCGCCAGCATCCACGCCGCCACGCCGCCCGACCGCATCATCCTGCCCGTCATTCCGTCCTGCCATTCTGTCGCGGTCGCCGCCGCCGTCGGGCCATTGTTGACCCTGTTCCACCGCGCGCCTAGAAGACGCCGACGCATGCGCCCGATCTACGCAAAAGGATGGCCCGATGACCAGCCCCAACCGACCCCGCAGCTTTCAGGAGATCATCTTGGCGCTGCAGACCTATTGGGCGGCGCAGGGCTGCGCCGTGCTGCAGCCCTATGACATGGAGGTCGGCGCCGGGACCTTCCACCCCGCGACCACGCTGCGCGCTCTCGGCGGCCGGTCCTGGGCCGCGGCCTATGTCCAGCCATCCCGCCGCCCGACCGACGGCCGCTATGGCGAGAACCCGAACCGCCTGCAGCACTACTATCAGTATCAGGTCATCATCAAGCCCAGCCCCCCCGACCTGCAGGAGCTGTATCTGGGCAGCCTGCGCGCGATCGGGCTGGACCCGATGGTCCATGACGTCCGCTTCGTCGAGGATGACTGGGAGAGCCCGACGCTCGGCGCATGGGGCCTGGGCTGGGAGGTCTGGTGCGACGGCATGGAGGTCAGCCAGTTCACCTATTTCCAGCAGGTCGGGGGCCATGACTGCAAGCCCGTCAGCGGCGAGCTGACCTACGGGCTGGAGCGTCTGGCCATGTATGTGCTGGGCGTCGAGCATGTCATGGACATGCCCTTCAACGACCCCGACAGCCCCATTCCGCTGACCTATGGCGACATCTTCCGCCAGACCGAGCAGGAATACAGCCGCTGGAACTTCGATCAGGCCGACACCGAGATGCTGTTCCAGCATTTCAAGGACGCCGAGGCCGAATGCGCCCGCATCCTGGCGGCCGAGCGCACCGACGCCGCAGGCCGCACCATCCCGATGGCCCATCCCGCCTATGACCAGGCGATCAAGGCCAGCCACCTGTTCAACCTGCTGGACGCGCGCGGCGTCATCAGCGTGACCGAACGCCAGGCCTATATCGGCCGCGTGCGCGCGCTGGCCAAGGGCTGCGCCGACCTGTTCCTGACCACGGACGCGGCCGGAGCGGCCCCGTGAACTGGGGCAAGGTCGCGGCCGTCGCCCTGCTGGGCAGCACCGTCGCCGCGGGCGCGGGCATGTGGTACGCGCAGGAATACCTGTATTACGATCCGATCGACCCGAACGGGCCCGGCGCGGCCATCGTGCTGGCCACGGCGGACGGCGCGCGCGACCTGCCCCTGACCGGGTTCGAGGGGATCGACGCCGACAGCAGCCCGCTGCGCTGGCGCGCCTGCGCCACGGTCGATCAGGCCGCGCTGGACGGGCTGATGGCCAGTGCCCTGCCCTTCGACGGGGCCACGCCGCTGAACGCGCCGCGCTGGTTCGCCTGTTTCGACGCGGCGCGGATCGGCGGCGATCTGGAAAGCGGCGCGGCCCGCGCGGTCCTCTCGGTCAGCGACATCCGCCCCGACGTGGACCGGGTGCTGGCCGTCTATCCCGACGGCCGCATCTATGGCTGGCACCAATATAACGACAAGACCCCGGAACGCGGAGTGATGGACTGATGCCCGACCTGCTGATCGAGCTTTTCTCGGAAGAAATCCCGGCCCGCATGCAGGCCCGCGCGCGTGAGGACCTGAAACGTCTGGTGACCGACGGCCTGGTCGAGGCCGGGCTGACCTATGCCGGCGCGGGCGCCTTCAGCACGCCGCGCCGCCTGGCCCTGACCGTCCAGGGTCTGACGGCCGCCAGCCCCACGACGCGCGAGGAACGCAAGGGTCCCCGCACCGACGCCCCCGAGGCCGCGCTGGAGGGCTTTCTGCGCAGCACGGGCCTGACCCGCGATCAGCTGGAGGCGCGCGACGACAAGAAGGGCCAGGTCTGGTTCGCCACCATCGAACGCCCCGGCCGCCCGGCGGCCCATATCGTGGCCGAGGTGCTGGAGGCCACGATCCGCAACTTCCCCTGGCCCAAATCCATGCGGTGGGGTTCGGGCAATCTGCGGTGGGTGCGTCCGCTGCATTCGATCCTGTGCATCCTGTCCGATGAGGCCGGCGCGACCGTCGTCCCGCTGACCGTGGACGGCATTGAGGCGGGCAACACCACCCGCGGCCACCGCTTCATGGCGCCCGACGCCTTCACCGTCAGCGGCTTTGACGACTATGCCGCGAAGCTGCGCCCCGCCCGCGTGATGCTGGACGCCGAGGAGCGGGCCTCCGAGATCCGGTCGCAGGCCGACAACCTGGCCTTTGCCCGCGGCTGGCGGATCGTCCCCGACGACGGCCTGCTGGCCGAGGTCGCGGGCCTAGTCGAATGGCCCGTCCCCCTGATGGGCGTGATCGAGGAGCGTTTCCTGGCCCTGCCCCCGGAGGTCCTGCAGACCTCGATGAAGGAGCATCAGAAGTTCTTCTCGGCCCAGAACCCCGCCACCGGCCGGATCGAGGGTTTTGTCACCGTCGCGAACATCCAGACGCCCGATGACGGCGCGACGATCCTTGCGGGCAACCAGCGCGTCCTAGCCGCGCGCCTCTCGGACGCCGCCTTTTTCTGGGAGAACGACCTGCGCGAGGCGAAGGCGGGCATGGCGGCCTGGGCCGAGGGCCTGGGCGTGGTGACCTTCCACAACAAGCTCGGCTCCCAGGCCGACCGCATCGAACGCATCGCCGCACTGGCCCGCGAGATCGCGCCTCTGGTCGGGGCCGACCCGGACCAGGCGGAACGCGCCGCGCGTCTGGCCAAGCTGGACCTGCGCTCGGCCATGGTCGGAGAGTTCCCCGAACTGCAGGGCACGATGGGCCGCTATTACGCACTGAAGGCCGGAGAGCCCGAGGCCGTGGCCGATGCCGCGCGCGACCACTACTCCCCCCTCGGCCCCTCCGACGCGGTGCCGACCGCGCCCGTCTCGGTCGCCGTGGCCCTGGCCGACAAGATCGACACGCTGACCGGCTTCTGGGCAATTGATGAAAAACCTACGGGATCCAAGGACCCGTTTGCGTTGCGGCGGGCGGCCTTGGGGGTGATCCGGTTGCTATACGGAAACGCGATACACCTCCGGCTATCTGAAATACTGAAATCCGCATTTGCATCGGTCATTTCCGGTGTCGAGGACGGTCAAGGGAAGTGGTTGTTCAGGTCGATAAAGCCGGGCGAACGCCTTGAAGAAATTGCGCAGCGTCGGCTGCTTTACAGTGCATCGCCGTTCCAGCCTTGGACGCTCGAAGCTGACCAAGATCGATGGTTCACACCTTTGTTTTTTACAACGTTCAATGTCAACGACTGGGCCGATGCAGAACTGTGGCGTGTGGTTTGTACCGTTGATCCGATGAACTGGCCACCGGAGCACGTAGACTTCCTTGGCGCTCAAGAAGCACAGTTCAATCTGGTTATTCCCACGGCTGGAGAGTTGATTTCAAATCTCCTCTCCTTCCTCCACGACCGCCTGAAGGTCTACCTGCGCGACCAGGGCATCCGTCACGACATCATCGACGCGGTGCTGGCGCAGGAGGGCAATGACGACCTGGTCCGCGTGGTGGCCCGTGCCACGGCGCTGAACGCGATGCTGGCGACCGAGGATGGCCGCAACCTGACCCAGGGCCTGAAACGCGCGGGCAACATTTTGGCCCAGGCCGAGGCGCAGGACGGCGTCGAATACAGCTTCGGCGCCGACGTCAAGTTCGCCGAGACCGACCAAGAACGCGCCCTCTTCGCCGCGCTGGACCAGGCCGAACCCGCGATCAGGCGCGCCATGGCCGCCGAGGACTACCCGGCGGCGATGACCGCCATCGCCGCCCTGCGCGCCCCCATCGACGCCTTCTTCGAGGCCGTCCAGGTCAATACCGACCACCAGATCGTCCGGCGCAACCGCCTGAACCTGCTCAGCCGCATCCGCGAGGCGGGGCGGCAAATCGCCGACTTCACCCGCATCGACGGCTGAACGGCAAACGGCCCGGAGATCGCTCTCCGGGCCGTTTCCACAAGCGCCGTCCCGCAGGGGAGCCCGAGGGGACGGCACGTCCCCTCGGCGGGGGGTGCGGGGGGCTGGCCCCCCGCCCTCCGTCGCGGGACGCAAAATCAGACGGCGCGTTCCACCATCATGTGTTTGATCGAGGCGATGGCCTTGGCGGGGTTCAACCCCTTGGGGCAGGTGTTGGTGCAGTTCATGATTGTGTGGCAACGGTACAGCTTGAAGGGATCCTCCAGCTCGTCCAGCCGCTCGCCCGTCGCCTCGTCGCGGCTGTCGATGATCCAGCGATAGGCATGCAGCAGCGCGGCCGGTCCCAGATAGCGGTCGCCGTTCCACCAATAGCTCGGGCAGGAGGTCGAGCACGACGCGCACAGGATGCACTCATACAGACCGTCCAGCTTCTTGCGGTCCTCGATCGACTGCTTCCACTCCTTGCCCGGCGTGGGCGACTTGGTCTGCAGATAGGGGTTCACCGAGGCGTGCTGCGCATAGAAATGCGTCAGGTCCGGCACCAGGTCCTTGACCACCGGCATGTGCGGCAGCGGATAGATCGCCACGTCGCCCTTGACCTCGTCGATGCCGAAGATGCAGGCCAGCTTGTTGCCGCCGTCGATCACCATCGCGCAGGACCCGCAGATACCCTCGCGGCACGAGCGGCGGAAGGACAGGGTCGGGTCGATCTCGGATTTGATCTTGATCAGCGCGTCCAGCATCATCGGGCCGCATTTGTCCAGATCGACGAAATAGGTGTCCAGACGCGGGTTCTCGCCGGTCTCGGGGTCCCACCGATAAATCTTGAACTTCTTGACGTTGGTCGCGCCCTCGGGCTTGGGCCAGGTCTTGCCGACCCGGATCTGGCTGTTCTTGGGCAAGGTGAACTGGACCATGGGGTAGCTCCTTTCAGAGAGTGCCTTCGGACGGCACATGGGCCGTGAACAGGGGTTGCGAGCGGGCCACCAGATCGGCCACCCGGTCGCGGGCATGCGGGTTCAGCGCCAACCCGTTCAGGCGGCGCAGGAATTCGGTGGCGCCCGGGGACAGGCGCTCCATCGCGCGTTCCGCCAGCGGGGGCAATGCGGCAAGACGCGCCTCGGGCAGTCCGGCCAGCGCCATCAGCGCGAGGCCCGGCCGGTCGGGATCGCCCTCCTCCAGCCGCAGCCGCGCCACACGCCGGGGTCCGACCGCCGCTTCCAGCCGCCGGATCAGGTCGCCCCAGCCCGGCAGGTCGCGCGTCTCGGTGCGGAAGGTCTCCAGCGTGCCGGAATAGCTGTCGGTGCGCACCGCCTGCGCCCAGACCGAGGGTAGCCAGGTCTGCATTCGGCGCGTGCAGACCGCGACGACAGGGGCAAAGCCCCGCGCCTCGGCCAAGGGCAGCAGCCGCGACAGGATCGCGGGCAGCGCCGGGAACAGCCTCGTCTCGCCGCCATTTCCCGGCATGGCGCCGGCCAGGTTCTCATGGCTCAGGATCACCGCGCGACCGTCGTCGGGGATGCCGTCCAGCACCGTTTCAAAGGCCGCGTCCAGCACCGCGCCCTCGATCTCGCCGCCCGACAGGCTGAAGGCGATGGCTGCGCGGCCCAGGGGCCGCATCGGGGTCCCGGCCTCGGGGGTGCGCACGATCAGCGCATCCGACAGGCCCGGTTGCGACAGGCGCAGAAAGCGTTGCAGGCTGGTCGTGCCGGTCTTCTGCACGCCAACATGCAGGACGAGGGGGCGGTCCATCAGCCCCTCCAGCCCGGCTGGTCGGCCAGCACGCGGACGGGCATCTGGCCCGACCGGCGCAGGACGCAGCGGTTGAACACGTCCGACGGGTCGCGCCTGCGGACATAGTCGCTGCTGATCTCCAGCTCCAGCCGGCCATAGCCGCGGGTGCCGCCCGAGCCGGAGCCGACGCCCATCGCGACGCTGCCGCGCGGGCGTTCGGCCAGTTGCGCGTCGCGCAGACATATCCGTTCGGCCTGATCCACCGGGATCGGGCCGCAGGCCGCCACCGCCGCGATCAGCGGCAGCAGCCCGAGACGGATGGCCTGCGCGATCATCAGGTCAGGCCGTGCGCGCCGCGGCGGCGATGCACTGGGTCGTGGCCGGGCGCGAGACGATCGACGCCACGCTGTCGGCGGTGCCGGTCGCACCCGAACGCGACATCTGCGCGATGTCGATCAGCTCCGCCGTGGTGGCGTTGTTGACCACGCAATCGGTGTAGGGCGAGACGTTGACGCCCGGCAGGCGGCGGCTCATCTCCGCGTCCACGACATTGCGCGCGATCTGGCGCGACGCAGCGTCCAGAATGGTCGGCGCCGGGGCGACGCCCGGGGCCGAGGGGACGGCCGGTCCGGTCGTGGGAACCGGAGCCACGCAGCCGGCCAAGGTGGCGGCCGCCAGGCCGAAGGCGGCGAGAAGGTTGAAACGCATCAATAAACCCTTTTCTTCGGAGCGATCTTCTGCAGGTCGATCCCGCCTTCCTCGGCCTTGGTGAGCGGCTCCAGATGGACGGGGCGGTAGGCCAGTTTAACCTTGTTCCCGTCCACCCAGGCAAGCGAATGCTTGCGCCAGTTGGCGTCATCCCGCTCAGGATAATCCTCGTGCGCATGGGCGCCGCGGCTTTCCTTGCGCGCTTCGGCCGCCACGATGGTCGTCAGGGCGTTGGGCATCAGGTTCGTCAGCTCCAACGTCTCCATCAGGTCCGTGTTCCAGATCAATCCGCGATCCGTCACCTTCAGGTCGTCCAGCTTGGCCGCGATGGCCTCCATCTTGCTGACGCCCTCGGCCAGGGTCTTGTCGGTGCGGAACACCGCGGCATCGGCCTGCATGGTGCGCTGCATCTCGTTGCGCAGCTCGGCCGTGCCGACGCTGCCCTTGGCGTGGCGCAGCCCGTCGAAGCGGTCCAGCGCGCGGTCGACCTCGGCCTGGTTGGTGGAGGGCACGGCGCCCGCACGGTCCACGACCTCGCCCGCGCGGATCGCGGCGGCGCGGCCGAAGACCACCAGGTCGATCAGGCTGTTCGAACCAAGCCGGTTCGCGCCATGCACCGAGGCGCAGCCCGCCTCGCCCACGGCCATCAGGCCGGGGAAGACCGCGTCGGGGTTTTCCGGCGTCGGCGCCAGCACCTCGCCCCAATAGTTCGTGGGGATGCCACCCATGTTGTAATGCACGGTCGGGATCACCGGGATCGGCGCGCGGGTCACGTCGACGCCGGCAAAGATCTTGGCGCTCTCGCTGATGCCCGGCAGACGCTCATGCAGGGTCTCGGGCGGCAGGTGCATCAGGTTCAGGAAGATGTGGTCCTTGTCGCCGCCGACGCCGCGACCCTCGCGGATCTCCAGCGTCATGCAGCGGCTGACCACATCGCGGCTGGCCAGGTCCTTGTAGGTGGGCGCATAGCGCTCCATGAACCGCTCGCCCTCGGAGTTGGTCAGGTAACCGCCCTCGCCCCGCGCGCCTTCGGTGATCAGGCAGCCAGAGCCGTAGATGCCGGTCGGGTGGAACTGCACGAACTCCATGTCCTGCAGGGGCAGGCCCGCGCGGGCGACCATGCCGCCGCCGTCGCCGGTGCAGGTATGGGCGCTGGTCGCGCTGAAATAGGCGCGGCCGTAACCGCCGGTCGCCAGCACCACCATCTTGGCGTTGAAGACATGCATCGTGCCGTCGTCCAGCTTCCAGCAGACGACGCCAGTGCAGCGGCCATCGGTGATGATCAGGTCCAGCGCGAAATATTCGATGAAGAATTCCGCGTTGTTCTTGAGCGACTGGCCATAGAGCGTGTGCAAGATGGCGTGGCCGGTGCGGTCGGCCGCGGCGCAGGTGCGCTGGACCGGGGGGCCTTCGCCGAATTCTGTCGTGTGGCCGCCGAAGGGACGCTGATAGATGCGCCCGTCCTCGGTCCGGCTGAACGGCACGCCGTAATGCTCCAGCTCATAGACGGCCTTGGGCGCCTCGCGCGCCAGGTATTCCATGGCGTCCGTGTCGCCCAGCCAGTCCGACCCCTTGACGGTGTCGTACATGTGCCACTGCCAGCTGTCGGGTCCCATGTTGGACAGGGACGCGGCGATGCCGCCCTGGGCCGCGACGGTGTGCGAGCGCGTCGGGAAGACCTTGGTCACGCAGGCCGTGCGCAGGCCCTGTTCGGCCATGCCGAGCGTCGCGCGCAGACCCGCGCCACCGGCACCCACGACGACCACGTCATAGTCGTGAACGGTTGTTTGGTAAGCTGCCATGTCGTCCTCAGATCGCGGGAAGGGTGAAGGCCATCTTGGCCAGCGCAAAGATGGCGGCGGCGATCACGCCCCAGCCAAAGATCGCGATCGCGACCATCGCCAGCTGCTGGGCGGTGCCGTGGACATAGTCCGCGATCGCGCCGCCCTGCGACCCCTTGATGAAATGCAGCATGCCGACGATCACGAACAGCGCGGTGATGATGCCCGGGAAGGGGCGGCCGAAATGGGCCACCACCTGGTCCTGGGGCAGGCCGATGGCGCCGCCCACGGCGATCAGGAACAGCGGCGTCAGCACGATCAGCGCATAGCTGCTCATCGTGATGTTCCAATGGTGCTGGGTGCCCGCGCGGGCCGATCCCAGCCCCTGCGCGGCCTTGCGGGGGGTGATGTATCGCATGATGCCCTCAGCCGATGAAGAAGATGATCAGGCTCAGCACGGTCAGCGCGACCGAGCCGATGATGATGGCCCAGGAGGAGTTGCGCGCCTCCGCGATCTCCAGCCCCAGGCCGTTGTCGTAGAAGAGGTGCCGCACGCCCGACAGCGCGTGGAACCACAGCGCCCAGGTGGAGGCGGTCATGACCAGGAAGCCCAGCCAGGAGCGCATGACCCAATCGGCCGCGGCGAAGGCGCCGGGGCTGGTCACGGCGGCGACCAGCCACCAGACCAGCAGCAGGAGGCCCGCCGACAGCGCGTGCCCGGTGATGCGGGTCAGGATCGAGGTGATCGCCGGCATCGGCAGACGATAGACCTGAAGATGGGGGGAAAGCGGCCGGTTACCCCGGTTCACGTCGGCCATTGGCGGCCCTCCTTTGATCGGTTCAGCGATCCCGGCGCGGGGGCCCATCAGGGTCGGGCTGGCCCGCGCGGGCTGGCGATTGGTGCCGTTACTGGCCTGACAGATGACACCTGTCACGCCGGGATGCCACCCCGCGCGCGCAAATGCCGCGGAAATCCGCCTTTGTGATCACGGGCGTGGCAGCTGTGATCACAGCCCCGCCGACCGTTAGCGCAGGACAGCGGGGCGGCCGACTCAGACCGGGATCAGCGCCCAGTAATCCAGATCCAGCAGCACGTCGGGCAGGTAGCGCCACTGATCGTCGCGCAGCGCTCCCGGCGCTGCATCGCCCCGTGTCGCGACCAGGCGCAGGCGGATTGCGCCGACGCCCGGCGCCTCGGTCGGGGCGCGGTCCAGGACCTCGGACCAGGCCCGCACCGTATCGCCCGCAAAGCAGGGATTCGCATGCGCGCCCGCGTTCAGCGCCACGATCATCTGCGCATTGGCCAGCCCGTTGAAGGACAGCGCGCGCGCCAGGCTGATGACATGGCCGCCATAGATCAGCCGCCGCCCGTCGGGGCGGTGGGTGGCGTCGAAATGCACCTTGGCGGTGTTCTGCCACAGGCGGGTGGCCAGCATGTGCTCGGCCTCCTCGATGGTGACGGCATCGACATGGTCGATGACCTCGCCCACCGCGTAATCGCCCCACCGATGGGGTTCTGCTGCCAGATCAAAGTCGTATTCGGAGAAGTTCAACCCCTCCGGCACGATCAGGTCGGCCGGATCGACGCTGTCGGCCAGATCGGGCACCACCGTCTCGGGCGCCGGGGCATGGGGGTCGCGCTTGCGGACCATGACCCACCGGACATAGTCCAGCACGACCTCCTCGACCTGGTTCAGCCCCTGGGTCCGCACCCAGACCACGCCCGACTGGCCGTTGGAGTTCTGCCGCAGGCCGATCACCTGGCTTTCGGCGCGCAGCGTGTCGCCCGGCCATACCGGCCGCAGCCAGCGCCCCTGGGCGTATCCCAGATTGGCCACCGCGTTCAGGCTGACATCGGGCACCGTCTTGCCGAAGACCGTGTGGAAGGCCAGCAGATCGTCCAGCGGGCTGCCGTCCAGACCACAGGTGATCGCGAATTCGTCCGACGAATACAGCGCATGCCGCGCAGGATAGAGCGCGTGGTAGAGCGCCCGCTCCCCCTCCGCCACGGTGCGGGGCACGGCATGGCGGATGGTCTGGCCGACCGTGTAATCCTCGAAGAACCGTCCCGGATTGGTCTTGGTCATTGCTGTCCCAGCTTCATCTCGGGGTGGTAGTCCGCCTCGATCTGCTTGGTGACGGCCTGACCCATGCGCATCACGCCCTTCACGGGGTCATGGGCCATGGTGGGGCTGCCGTGCAGCGACCAGCCCTTGGACAGGGCCTCGCTGACGCGGTGGCAGAACTGCGACGTGTCGTCCTCGGTGATGCAGCGATAGATCAGGGGCATTTCAGGCTCCTCCGAAGGGCCAGGGGCCGATCCAGCCGTGGATCAGGCCGATCACGATCATGACGATGACGGCGCCGACGGCGGCCATCGCCTCCTTGCGGGCGGGGAAGGGTCCGGTCGGGCGGACCCAGGGGGCGGCGCGGTTGATCACCGCCATCTCGACCAGCGCCCAGGCCAGCAGCCCGCCGAACAGCACGAAGGACGGCGTGTCGCCGTTCACCAGCAGATGCGCCGCCGCCCAGAGCGAGAAGCCCCAGAGCTGCGGATGCCGCGTGAGCGCGGTCACCCGCGTCTTCATTCCCGCGGCCGCGAACAGGTAGAAGGCCACCAGCACCAAAAGGTTGTTGATCCCCACGAAGGCCGGGTTCGGACCCCAGAAGAACGCGCCCGTCGCGCCGCGATAGCCGATGACCATCAGCACGACCGACAGGACCAGCAGGCCCGCGACCAGGCCCTTGCCCCGGTCGCCCATCGCCGCGCGGCTGGCGGGCGCCATCCGCTTGTAGAGATGCGCCGCCCACCACAGGGCCACGCCTAGGATCAGGATCAGCATCTGGCTTTCCTCTCGCTGGAGCTTGTGGCGCGCAGACTGCCCTTATTGCGCCATGGCCGCAATCGCCTCCGCGCGCTCCAGCGTCTGGCGGGCGGTCGCGACATGCAGGTTCTCCACGATGCGGCCATCGACCACGGCGACCCCCTTGCCCTCGGCCGCGGCGGCGTCGAAGGCCTCGATCTGGCGGCGGGCCAGGGCGACCTCCTCCCCGGTCGGCGCGAAGGCCGCGTTGGCGATGTCCAGCTGGGCGGGGTGGATCAGGGTCTTGCCGTCGAAGCCCATGTCGCGGCCCTGTTCGCATTCCGCGCGCAGGCCGTCCTCGTCCTTGAACGCGTTGAAGACGCCATCCACGATCACGACCCCCTCCGCCTTGGCCGCCAGCAGGCACAGGCCCAGCCCGGCCATCATCGGCAGGCGATCGGGACGGAAGCGGCTGCCCAGCTCCTTGGCCAGGTCGTTGGTGCCCATCACCATCCCCTCCAGCCGCGGATGGGCGGCGATGGCGGCAGCGTTCAGCATCGCGCGCGGCGTCTCCATCATCGCCCAGAGGGGCGTGTCGGGGACCAGCGCGGCCACGCGGTCCAGATCGTCCGGGCCGTCCACCTTGGGGATCAGCACCGCGTCGATCGCCAGCCCCGCACAGGCGCGCGCGTCATCCGCGCCCCATTCCGTGGACAGCGCGTTGATGCGCACGATCCGCGCGCGGGGGCCGTAATCCTGCGCCAGGGCCTGGGCCAGCGCATCGCGGGCCGCGTCCTTGGCGTCGGGTGCTACGGCATCCTCCAGGTCGAAGATGATCGCGTCGGCGGCAAGGCCGCGCGCCTTCTCCATCGCGCGGGCATTGGCGGCGGGGATGTAGAGGACTGAACGGTAGGGGCGGGCCATAGGAAAACCTCCGGGCAACAATCTTGCGCCTTGGTGACGCGTCGCGTCACATATGGCAAGCGCAAAATGCCGCAGCGCGGCGATCAGCCTGCCAGACCTTGCCAGATCAGCCTTAGCGACACCGCCAGCAGGCCCCATGTGATCAGCCGATAGAACAGCGCGGCCGGGATGATCCGCACCAGCCGCAGCCCGACCCAGACCGAGACCAGCGACAGCGGCATCAGGACCGCAGCCGTGGCCAGGTTCGCCGCCGACAGCTGCCCGAGCGCGGCATAGGGAATCAGCTTAACCCAGTTGCCGATGGCAAAGAACCAGGTCGTCGTGCCCGCATAGATCAGCGGCGACAGGCGCAGGGGCTGGGCATAGACCTGCCACAACGGCGCGCCCGCATGGCTGACGAAGCTGGTATAGCCCGCCAGCCCGCCCCAGATCGTGGCCGCCCTGCCCCGCGCCGGGCGCGGCGCGGCATCCGGCGCCGGCCGGATCAGCGCGTTCAACGCGAATCCCAGCCCAATGACGCCCACGATCAGCGTGACGCCACGCACCGGCACGATGCTGGCCGTGGCCCAGCCCACGCCGATGCCCACCATCGCGCCGGGCAGCGCCAGCATCAGCGCGCGGCGGTCCAGGTTGCGGCGAAACGCGATCAGCCCGCCCACGTCCGACACCACATAGATGGGCAGCAGCAGCCCCGCCGCCTGCACCGGCGACATGACCAGCGACATCAGCGGCACGCTGATGATGCCGACCATGGCCAGCCCGCCCTTGGACAGGCCCACCGCGACCGCCGCGATGACGGCCAGCGCCCAGCCCCCCGCCGTCAGATCCAGCATCCGCACCCTCCTGCACGACGTGCAATCCCTGCCCCGCCGCAGCGGCGGAGTCCAGTGTCAGCGCCAACAGTGCCGCAGCGCGGCAGGGACGGCTTGCGCATTCATGCGCGAGCGCTTACCCCTGCCGCAACATTCCACCATGTATCGGAGGTTACCCATGGCCCGACCCAAGATTGCACTGATCGGTGCAGGGCAGATCGGCGGCACGCTGGCGCATCTGGCCGCGATGAAGGAGCTGGGCGACGTCGTCCTGTTCGACATCTCGGAAGGCACCCCCCAGGGCAAGGCCTTGGACATCGCCGAATCGGGCCCGTCCGAAGGCTTCGACGCGCGCCTGAAGGGCACGAACGACTATGCCGACATCGCCGGCGCCGACGTCTGCATCGTGACCGCGGGCGTGCCGCGCAAGCCGGGCATGAGCCGCGACGACCTCTTGGGCATCAACCTCAAGGTCATGAAGTCGGTGGGCGAGGGCATCGCCAAGCACGCCCCGGACGCCTTCGTGATCTGCATCACCAACCCGCTGGACGCGATGGTCTGGGCGCTGCGCGAGTTCAGCGGCCTGCCCCACAACAAGGTCTGCGGCATGGCGGGCGTGCTGGATTCCGCGCGCTTCCGCCATTTCCTGTCGCTGGAATTCGACGTGTCGATGAAGGACGTGACGGCCTTCGTGCTGGGCGGGCATGGCGACACGATGGTGCCGCTGGTCCGCTATTCGACCGTCGCGGGCATCCCGCTGCCCGACCTGGTCAAGATGGGCTGGACGACGCAGGACAAGCTGGACGCCATCGTCCAGCGCACCCGCGACGGCGGCGCCGAGATCGTGGGCCTGCTGAAGACCGGCAGCGCGTTCTACGCCCCCGCGACCAGCGCCATCGAGATGGCCGAGGCCTATCTGAAGGACCAGAAGCGCGTCCTGCCCTGCGCGGCGCATGTGGAAGGCGCCTATGGCCTCAAGGGCATGTATGTCGGCGTCCCGACCGTGATCGGCGCCGGCGGCGTCGAGAAGATCATCGACATCAAGCTGGACAGCGCCGAGCAGGCGATGATGGACAAGTCGGTGGACGCGGTGAAGGGCCTGGTCGAGGCTTGCAAGGGCATCGATCCCTCGCTGGCCTGATCGGCACTTGCGAAACCGTGGAACGGCGCGCCATGATCGGCGCGCCGTTTCCTTTTTCCGGGGTCCGCCATGTTCCGCCTGCTTGCCGCCCTGTCGCTGATCGCGGCCCCCGCCTGGTCGCAGGAGGCGGGCGCGCTGATCGCCCGCGACGGCCCCGCCGCAGCCCGCGCCGCGCTGGAGGCGCAGCCCGCCTCGCCCGACCGCGACCTGGGCCTGGCCGCCGCGCATTTCCTGGGCGGGATCGAGGCCGCCTTCCAGGCCCGCCACCGGATCGGCGCGATCGAGCCGCTGCTGCCGCTGCCGCTTCTGGGCGCGCCCCTGCCCCCCAATCCCGACCCGCAGCCGATGACGGCCGATTTCGTGAGCGCGATCATGCGCGACATCTCGGGCGCGATGCAGCGGACGCGTGACGCGCTGCCCGACGATCCGGCCGTGCTGGTGCTGGACCTGCGCGCACTGTGGCTGGACGTGGACGGCGACGGTCGCCGCGGACCGGGCGAGGACATCCAGACTCTCTCGGGCCTGCCCTTCCCCGAAGGCCCGGCCGAGGTGCGATTCGACGCCGCCGACATCCACTGGCTGCGCGCCTATACCCACCTGATCGAGGGGGTCGCGTCCCTGATCCTGGCCTTCGACCCCGAACCCGCCCTGGCGCAGCGCATCGCGCTGGAGGCCGCGCTGGCCGAGCAGTTCGCCGAACCGCCCGGCCAGATGGCACGCGCGCCGAACATGGACATGCAGGCCCGCGCCTTCGGACCCGTCGTCGACCGCATCGCCGTGGTGCTGCAGACGCTGCGTCGGCAGCCCGATGCGGCGCTGACCCAGGCCGCGGGCGATCACCTGCGCGCCATGGTCGCCGCGAACCGCCTGTTCTGGGCCGAGGTCGCGACCGAGACCGACAACGACCGCGAATGGATCCCGAACGACGCCCAGCAGGCCGCCCTGGGCTTTGCCCTGCCGCCCGGCACCGGCCCCATGTGGCTGGCCATCCTGGACGAGGTCGAACAGGCGTTGGAGGGGCGGATGCTGATCCCCTACTGGCGGTTCGCGCCGGGCCATGGCGTCGATCTGGCGCAGTGGCTGCGCGAGCCCGCGCCGGTCGAGGTCGCGGACTGGGTGCAGGGCAGCGCCGCCCTGCCCTATGCCCGTCCCGGCCTGACCGTTGGGCGCGACAATTGGGACCGGTTTCTGGGCAGCCTGGGCGCGCGGGCGGGCCTGACGATGCTGCTGCTGAACTGACGCTGCGGTCGAATCGCGCTGCTTGCGCTATCGGCGCGGCAGCTTTGTGATCACGGCAAATCTGGCTGTGATCACATTCGGCAACTTCCCGCCGGTTTTGCGCATTTTACGGGGAATTCGTTTCTGTGTGCCGCGACAGCGTGGCACAAGGCCCCAAATCTGTCGAACCGAACGAGGGGGTCGAGATGAACATTCACGAATACCAGGCCAAGGCGCTGCTGCGCCAGTACGGCGCACCCGTCAGCGATGGCCGCATCGTGATGAAGGCCGACGAGGCCAAGACCGCAGCCGGCGAGATGGACGGCCCGCTCTGGGTGGTCAAGGCCCAGATCCATGCGGGCGGCCGCGGCAAGGGCAGCTTCAAGGAAGCCGAAGCCGGCGAGAAGGGCGGCGTCCGCCTGGCCAAGTCGGTCGAGGAGGCCGAGGAGCTGACCCGTCAGATGCTGGGCCGCACCTTGGTCACGCATCAGACCGGCCCGGCCGGCAAGCAGGTCAACCGCATCTACATCGAGGACGGCAGCGACATCGCGCGCGAGCTGTACCTGGCGCTGCTGGTGGATCGCCAGACCTCGCGCGTGAGCTTCGTCGCCTCGACCGAGGGCGGCATGGACATCGAGGAAGTGGCCGAGCACACGCCCGAGAAGATCGTCAGCTTCAGCGTCGATCCGGCCTCGGGCCTGTCGGACTTCCACGGCCGCCGCGTGGCCTTCGCCCTGGGCCTGGAAGGCGCGCAGGTCAAGCAGTGCGTGGCGCTGGTCAAGAACCTGTATCGCATGTTCATCGAGAAGGACATGGAGATGCTGGAGATCAACCCGCTGATCGTGACGCCCGAAGGCCAGATCAAGTGTCTGGACGCCAAGATGGGCTTCGACAACAACGCCCTCTACCGCCAGCCCGACATCATGGCGCTGCGCGACGAGACCGAGGAGGACAGCAAGGAGCTGGCCGCGTCCAAGTTCGACCTGAACTACATCGCGCTGGACGGCGAGATCGGCTGCATGGTGAACGGCGCGGGCCTGGCCATGGCGACCATGGACATCATCAAGCTGTTCGGCGCCGAGCCTGCCAACTTCCTGGACGTCGGCGGCGGCGCCACCAAGGAGAAGGTCACCGAGGCGTTCAAGATCATCACCTCGGACCCGAATGTGAAGGGCATCCTGGTCAACATCTTCGGCGGCATCATGCGCTGCGACATCATCGCGGAAGGCATCATCGCCGCCGTGAAGGAAGTCGGGTTGCAGGTCCCGCTGGTCGTGCGCCTCGAGGGCACGAATGTCGATCAGGGCAAGCAGATCATCGCGGATAGCGGCCTGAACGTGATCGCCGCCGACGACCTGAAGGACGGCGCCGAGAAGATCGTCAAGGCGGTCAAGGGCTGATGAAGTTTGTCGCGGCCTTTAATGCGCTAGGTTATGCCGTGGCTAATCCACGGCAGGACTGGTCGTCTGAGAAGGCCGACGGCATCTGTATTACAATCTGGATAAAAGAAATGGGAGTTGCTGACAAGCTCCCGTATCTCGACCTCCGGGAACTCCACCCGGTGGGAGCAGATTGGACAGACAAGCCCGGAAACATATTGCGGAAGAAGCATCTACAGCGCGCTTTGATTGAATTTGGCGGCCGCGTTGACGTCATCCTTTTAGATGGCACTCCCGGCGGGTCTTATGAAAACGCGAACCCATGGATCGTGGCCGAAAGAGGCGGTCGTTATTGGCAGGTCTCGCAGCTCGATCCGGCAAGTGGATTCTTCCGCGCAGATATCCAAGCGAATCCAGCGCCCCGAAACGCAAGAAAGTAGGAAAGCCAACAATGGCCGTTCTCGTCGACAAGAATACCAAAGTCATCTGCCAGGGGATCACCGGATCCCAGGGCACCTTCCACACCGAGCAGGCGATCGCCTATGGCACGCAGATGGTCGGCGGCGTGACCCCCGGCAAGGGCGGGTCCGAGCATCTGGGCCTGCCGGTCTTCAACTCGGTCCATGAGGCCGTCGCGAAAACCGGCGCCAATGCCAGCGCGATCTATGTCCCGCCCCCCTTCGCGGCGGATTCGATCCTGGAGGCCATCGACGCCCAGGTGCCGCTGATCGTCTGCATCACCGAAGGCATCCCGGTCCTGGACATGATGCGCGTCAAGCGCGCCCTGGCCGGGTCGAACTCGCGCCTGATCGGGCCGAACTGCCCGGGCATCATGACGCCGGACGAATGCAAGATCGGCATCATGCCTGGCAGCATCTTCCGCCGCGGCAGCGTGGGCGTCGTGTCGCGCTCGGGCACGCTGACCTATGAGGCGGTCAAGCAGACCTCGGACGTGGGCCTGGGCCAGTCCAGCGCGGTCGGCATCGGCGGCGACCCGATCAAGGGCATGGAGCATATCGACGTGCTGCAGATGTTCCTGGACGATCCCGAGACCGAGTCCATCATCATGATCGGCGAGATCGGCGGATCGGCCGAGGAAGAGGCCGCCGAGTTCCTGGCCGAGCAGAAGCGTAAGGGCAAGTGGAAGCCCACCGCGGGCTTCATCGCCGGCCGCACCGCCCCTCCGGGCCGTCGCATGGGCCATGCCGGCGCGATCGTGTCGGGCGGCAAGGGCGACGCCGAATCCAAAATCGAGGCCATGAAGAAGGCCGGCATCATCGTCGCCGACAGCCCCGCGGGCCTGGGCGAGGCCGTGCTGAAGGCGATCAAGGGTTGATGATTTGACTTGCCGCCCCCCGGCACCCAAGTACCGGGGGGCGGATCGACCAAGGGGATACCGATTGGACCAGCAGCCACAGCCAGGCCGACAGACGGGACCGCGCGCGCGGGGCCTTCTGTCGCTTGTCGCGTTGCTGGGCCTGGCCGCATGCGGCGACAGGATGACGACCGACATCCTGCCCGGAGGCATCCCCGCCCGCACCAATCTGCATCAGGCCAGCGGCCTGCCGCCGGAATCGGTGCGCACCGTGGCGCGGCGGGATTTCGGATGGCGGGTGATCTATCGCCCTGCCTTCGCCCCCGCCAACGCCGAGAGCCGCGCGGCCGTCGCGCTGTGCGGCCTCGAACGTCGCGCGCCGCTGCGCATCCAGCAGCAGCCGCGGCTCGACCCATTCGCCGATCCCGGCGCCCGCATCTTCGACATCTACTGCGCCTGACCCAACCCTTCCATTTGCCCTGAACGGGGACCAGCCATGACCGACCAGCCAAAGAACACCGATTTCCACGACTCCTCCTTCCTGCAGGGCCACAACGCGGCCTATGTGGAGCAGCTCTATGGCCAGTGGGCCAAGGATGCGGGCGCGGTGGACGAGGCCTGGGGAGCCTTCTTCCGGTCGCTTGGCGACGATCAGGACGTGGCCGTCCGCGAGGCCGAGGGCGCCAGCTGGAAGCGCGCCGACTGGCCGCCGGTCCCCCATGACGACACGACCAGCGCCCTGACCGGCGAATGGCCCTCCGCCTCCAAGGGCGATGCCGATGCCGCGATGAAGAAGATCGCCGCCAAGGCCGAGGAGAAGGGCGTCACGCTGACGACCGACCAGATGCGCCAGGCCGTGCTGGACAGCATCCGCGCGCTGATGCTGATCCGCGCCTTCCGCATCCGCGGCCACCTGCACGCGCAGCTGGACCCCCTGGGCCTGCGCGAGGTGCCCGACCATGGCGAGCTGAACCCCGCCACCTACGGCTTCGGTCCCGGCGACATGGACCGGCCGATCTTCATCGACAACGTGCTGGGCCTGGAGATCGCCTCGATCCGCCAGATCACCGAGCTGATGACGCGCACCTATTGCGGCACCTTCGCGCTGCAGTACATGCATATCTCGAACCCCGAAGAGGCCGCCTGGCTGAAGGAGCGGATCGAGGGTTACGGCAAGGAGATCGCCTTCACCCGCGAAGGCCGCCGCGCCATCCTGAACAAGCTGGTCGAGGCCGAGGGCTTCGAGAAGTTCCTGCATGTCAAGTACATGGGCACCAAGCGCTTCGGCCTGGACGGCGGCGAGGCGCTGATCCCCGCCATGGAGCAGATCATCAAGCGCGGCGGCGCTCTGGGGGTCAAGGAGATCGTGTTCGGCATGCCCCACCGCGGCCGCCTGTCGGTCCTGGCCAACGTGCTGTCGAAACCCTACCGCGCGATCTTCCACGAGTTCCAGGGCGGCAGCTTCAAGCCCGAGGACGTGGACGGATCGGGCGACGTGAAGTACCACCTGGGCGCCAGCGCTGACCGCGAATTCGACGGCAACACCGTCCACCTGTCGCTGACCGCCAACCCCAGCCACCTGGAGGCCGTGAACCCGGTCGTGCTGGGCAAGGCCCGCGCCAAGGGCGACCAGCTGGGCGACGTGACCGACCGCAGCTCGGTCCTGCCGATCCTGCTGCATGGCGACGCGGCCTTCGCGGGCCAGGGGGTCGTCGCGGAATGCCTGCAGCTGTCGGGCATCCGCGGGCACCGCACGGGCGGCTGCATCCACATCGTGGTGAACAACCAGATCGGCTTCACCACCGCGCCGGCCTTCAGCCGCACCTCGCCCTATCCGACCGACATCGCGCTGATGGTCGAGGCGCCGATCTTCCACGTGAACGGCGACGATCCGGAGGCGGTCGTCCATGCCGCCCGCGTGGCGACCGAGTTCCGCCAGAAGTTCAAGAAGGACGTTGTCCTGGACATCATCTGCTATCGCCGCTTCGGTCACAACGAAGGCGACGAGCCGATGTTCACCAACCCGGCGATGTACACCAAGATCAAGGCGCAGAAGACCACGCTGCAGCTCTATACCGAGCGTCTGGTCGCCGACGGGCTGATCCCCGAGGGCGAGATCGAGGACATGAAGGCCGCCTTCCAGGCCCATCTGAACGAGGAGTTCGAGATCGGCAAAAGCTACAAGCCGAACAAGGCCGACTGGCTGGACGGCAAGTGGTCGGGTCTGGACCGCGAGGGCGCGGATTACATCGCCGGTGAGACCGGCATCGCCCCCGAGGTGATGACCCAGGTCGGCCGCGCGCTGACCACCGTCCCCGAGGGGCTGAACCTGCACAAGACCGTGGGCCGCCTGATCGAGGCCAAGAAGCAGATGTTCGAGACCGGCGAGGGCTTTGACTGGGCCACCGCCGAGGCGCTGGCCTTCGGCTCGCTGGTGACCGAGGGGCACGGCGTGCGCCTGGCGGGCCAGGACAGCACGCGCGGCACGTTCAGCCAGCGTCATTCGGCCTTCATCGACCAGAAGACCGAGGACCGCTACTATCCGCTGAACAACATCGCCGAGGGTCAGGCCCGCTACGAGGTCATCGACAGCATGCTGTCGGAATACGCGGTGCTTGGCTTCGAATACGGCTATTCGCTGGCCGAGCCCAACACGCTGACCCTGTGGGAGGCGCAGTTCGGCGACTTCGCCAACGGCGCGCAGATCATGTTCGACCAGTTCATCTCCTCGGGCGAGAAGAAATGGCTGCGCATGTCGGGCCTGGTGATGCTCCTGCCGCACGGCTTCGAGGGTCAGGGCCCCGAGCACAGCTCGGCCCGCCTGGAGCGGTTCCTGCAGCAATGCGCCGAGGACAACTGGATCGTCGCGAACTGCACCACGCCCGCGAACTACTTCCACATCCTGCGCCGCCAGATCCATCGCGGCTTCCGCAAGCCGCTGGTGCTGATGACGCCGAAATCGCTGCTGCGCCATCCGCTGGCGGTCAGCCGCGCCGAGGAGTTCCAGACCGGCTCGACCTTCCACCGCGTGCTGTGGGACGATGCCGAGCGCGGCGGATCGCCGACCAAACTGGTGGCCGACGAGCAGATCAAGCGCGTCGTCATCTGTTCCGGCAAGGTCTATTACGACCTGCTGAAGGCGCGCGACGAGGCCGGGATCACCGACACCTACCTCCTGCGCCTGGAGCAGTTCTATCCCTTCCCGGCACAGTCGATGGTCAAGGAACTGGGTCGCTTCAAGCAGGCCGAGGTCGTCTGGTGCCAGGAGGAGCCCAAGAACCAGGGCGGCTGGAGCTTTGTCGAGCCCTATCTGGAATGGGTGCTGGAGCGGCTTGGCGCCAAGCACACCCGCGCGCGCTATGCGGGCCGCAACGCCGCGGCCTCGGTCGCCACGGGCTTGGCCTCGCGCCACAAGGCCGAACAGGAGGCGCTGGTCGCCTCTGCCCTGAACCTTGAAGGATGATCCGATGACCACCGAAGTCCGCGTGCCCGCCCTGGGCGAATCCGTCACCGAGGCCACCATCGCCACCTGGTTCAAGAAGCCCGGAGACCGCGTCGAGGTCGACGAGATGCTGTGCGAGCTGGAGACCGACAAGGTCACCGTCGAGGTGCCCAGCCCCGCCGCCGGCACCTTGGCCGAGATCGTCGCCGCCGAGGGCGAGACGGTCGGGCCCGACGCGCTGCTGGCCCAGATCAGCGAGGGTGGCGAAGCCGCCGCCCCCGCCCCGAAACCTGCCAAGGCCGAAGCACCGGCCGAAAAGACCGAGGAACAGAAGACAATGAGCGGCAATTCCGTGGACGTGATGGTCCCGTCCCTGGGCGAAAGCGTGACCGAGGCGACCGTCGCCACCTGGTTCAAGAAGCCGGGCGACCGAGTCGAGGCCGACGAGATGCTTTGTGAGCTGGAAACCGACAAGGTCTCGGTCGAGGTCCCGGCCCCCGCCGCGGGTGTCCTGGCCGAGATCCTGGCCGAGGAAGGCGCGACCGTCGATGCCAAGGCGCGCCTGGCGATCATCACCGAGGGTGCCGCCGGCACCGCCGCGCCCAAGGCGTCGGATGCGCAGGAGACCGTCCTGCCGAATGCCGGCCCCGAGGAGACCAAGCCGCGCGACGTCGAGGATGCACCCTCGGCCAAGAAGGCCATGGCCGAGAAGGGCGTCAGCCGCGACCAGGTCCAGGGTTCGGGCCGCGACGGCCGCGTGATGAAGGAGGACGTGGCCAAGGCCAAGGCAGCCCCCGCGCCCGCCGCGAAGGCTCCCGCCGCCCCCCGCCCGGCCGAGGATGCCGCGCGCGAGGAGCGGGTCAAGATGACCCGCCTGCGCCAGACCATCGCCCGCCGCCTGAAGGACGCGCAGAACACCGCCGCGATGCTGACGACCTACAACGAGGTCGACATGTCCGCGATCATGGGCCTGCGCAACGAGTACAAGGACGCCTTCGAGAAGAAGCACAAGGTCAAGCTGGGCTTCATGTCCTTCTTCGTGAAGGCCTGCTGCCACGCGCTGAAGGAGGTCCCCGAGGTCAATGCCGAGATCGACGGCACCGACGTGGTCTACAAGAACTACGTCAACATGGGCGTCGCGGTGGGCACGCCTTCGGGTCTGGTCGTGCCGGTCGTGCGCGACGCCGACCAGAAGGGCTTCGCTGCCATCGAGAAGGAGATCGGCGAGCTGGGCCTGAAGGGCCGCGACGGCAAGCTGTCCATGGCCGAGATGCAGGGCGGCACCTTCACCATCTCGAACGGTGGCGTCTACGGCTCGCTGATGTCGTCGCCGATCCTGAACCCCCCGCAGTCGGGCATCCTGGGCATGCACAAGATCCAGGAGCGTCCCGTGGTCGTCGGCGGTCAGATCGTCATCCGCCCGATGATGTATCTGGCGCTGTCCTATGACCACCGGATCGTCGACGGCAAGGGCGCCGTGACCTTCCTGGTCCGCGTCAAGGAGGCGCTGGAAGATCCGCGCCGCCTGCTGATGGATCTCTGATCCCGCCGGGGGCCCTTCGGGGCCCCTCTCGCGCCACGGGCTTGCACTCCCGGCGGCGCAGGACCAAAGCTGGGCCGTCACGAACCGGAGCCTGACCCATGCAACTGATCGTCCGCTACACCCATGCCGACGCCGCCGCCTTCCGCCGGGCCTTCGACGCCGATGCCGAGGATCGGGGCCGCAACGGCCTGACCCAGCTGCAGCTCTGGCGCGAGGATGACGGTCATTCCTGGGCGCTGTTCCAGGTCGGCAACCCCAAGACCGCCCGCGACTATCTGGACGGCGCCTCGGCGGTCTTCGCGGCCCAGGCCGGCGTCACCGCCACCGACGCGCATTTCGTGGAAACCGTCTGATGTCCCCCGAGGTCGCAGCCCTGGCCGTCGCCGGCCTGATCCAGACCGCGCAGTTCGCGACCTATTCCGTGATGGCGCAGCGCCAGGTCGGCCGCCGCGCCGCCATGAGCCCGCGCGACGGCGGCAAGGTCGAGCTGACCGGGACGGCCGGCCGCCTGCAACGTGCCTTCAACAACCATTTCGAAGGCCTGATCATGTTCACCCTGGCGGTGGTCGTGGTCACGCTCGGCCAGGCATCCGGCACGCTGACGGCGATCTGCGCCTGGACCTATGTGGCCGCGCGCATCCTCTACATCCCCGCCTATGTGCGGGGCTGGGTGCCGGGCCGGTCGATCATCTGGATCATCGGCTTCGGGGCGACCGTGCTGATGATCCTCTCCGCCCTGCTTTCTTCTTCATGAAAATATCCCGCGGGGGTGCGGGGGCGCGAAGCCCCCGCCGCTGCGGCCTGATCTAAAGGAACTGCCATGTATGATCTCATCGTGATCGGCGCCGGCCCCGGCGGCTATGTCTGCGCCATCCGCGCCGCCCAGCTGGGCCTCAAGGTGGCCTGCGTCGAGGGCCGCGAGACGCTTGGCGGCACCTGCCTGAACGTGGGCTGCATCCCCTCCAAGGCGCTGCTGCACGGCACCCACATGCTGCACGAGGCGCATGAGAACTTCGAGAAGATGGGCCTGATCGCCCCCGAGGTGACCGTCGATTGGCAGAAGATGCAGGGTTACAAGGCCGAGACGGTCACCGGCAACACCAAGGGCATCGAATTCCTGTTCAAGAAGAACAAGATCGACTGGATCAGGGGCTGGGCCTCCATCCCCACCGCGGGCCAGGTCAAGGTCGGCGACACCGTCCATGAGACGAAGAACATCGTCATCGCCACCGGCTCCTCCCCCGCCGCGCTGAAGGGCGTGACCGTCGACAACGACGCGGGCGTGATCGTCGATTCAACGGGCGCGCTGGCGCTGAAGCAGATTCCCAAATCCATGGTCGTTATCGGCGCAGGCGTCATCGGGCTGGAGCTGGGTTCAGTCTATGCCCGCCTCGGGGCCGAGGTGACGGTGGTCGAATACCTGGACGTCATCACCCCCGGCATGGACGGCGAGGTGCAGAAGCAGTTCCAGAAGATGCTGGTCAAGCAGGGCCTGTCCTTCGTCATGGGCGCCGCCGTGCAGTCGGCCGAGGCCAAGGACGGCCAGGCCACTGTGACCTATGCGCTGAAAAAGGATGACAGCACCCACAGCCTGACCGCCGACGTGGTCCTGGTCGCCACCGGTCGCCGTCCGCATGTGGAGGGCCTGGGCCTCGACGCGCTTGGCGTCGCAATGACCGATCGCGGCTTCGTCAAGATCGACGATCACTGGGCGACCAGCATCAAGGGCGTCTATGCCATCGGCGACGCGGTGCCCGGCCCGATGCTGGCCCACAAGGCCGAGGACGAGGGCATGGCGGTGGCCGAGGTCATCGCCGGCAGGCATGGCCATGTGAATTATGGTGTCATCCCCGGCGTCATCTACACCACCCCCGAGGTCGCCAATGTCGGTCTGACCGAGGAGCAGGCCCGCGAGGGTGGGCGCAAAGTCAAGATCGGCAAGTTCCCCTTCATGGGCAATGCCCGCGCCAAGGCGCAGTTCCTGGGCGAGGGCTTCGTCAAGCTGATCGCCGATGCCGAGACCGACCGGATCCTCGGCTGCCACATCGTCGGGCCGTCGGCGGGCGACCTGATCCACGAGGTCTGCGTGGCGATGGAGTTCGGCGCCTCGGCCGAGGATCTGGCGCTGACCTGCCATGCGCATCCGACCGTGTCGGAAGCCGTGCGCGAGGCGGCGCTGGCCTGCGGCGACGGGGCGATCCATGCGTAAGGCCGGGGCGGACGGGGCGGCGCGCGCCGCCCTGACCCTGCCGCGGCGCGGGCTGCTGCTGGCGGCCCTTGCCGTCGCGGCCTGCGGCGGCGGGCGCGGATCGTCGGGCGGCAACGGCCGCATCGGCGGCAGCGGCCTCTATCCCAACGAGACGCCCGAACTGCGCCAGCGCATCAACTACTGGTCGCGCCACTATCAGGTGCCCACCAGCCTTGTGCAGCGGGTGATCCTGCGCGAATCCAGCCACCGCCCGGATGCCCGCAACGGCTCGTATTACGGGCTCATGCAGATCAACCCGACCACGGCGCGCACCATGGGCCATCGCGGCCCGGCCTCCCAGCTGCTGGATGCGGACACCAACCTGCGCTTTGGCGTGAAATACCTGCGCGGCGCCTGGATCGTCGCGGATGGCGACCCCGACGGGGCGATCAGCTGGTATTCGCGGGGCTATTACTACGAGGCGCGGCGGCGCGGCCTGCTGCGCGTGACCGGGTTGCGGGCCTGAGGCCCCGGCCCGACCGGACGCCGGGGGTCAGCCCCCGGCGATGATGCGGACATAGTTCCGCGTCTCGCGATAGGGCGGGACGCCGCCATGCTTCTGCACCGCCCCCGGCCCGGCATTGTAGGCCGCCAGGGCCAGAGTCCAGTTGCCGAACTGATTGTACATCATCCGCAGATAGCGCGCACCGCCGTTCAGGTTCTGGATCGGGTCGTTGGGGTTCACCCCCAGCTTGGCCGCCGTGCCCGGCATCAGCTGCGCCAGACCCATCGCGCCTTTGTGGCTGCGCGCATTGGGGTTCCAGCCCGATTCCTGCTGGACCAGCCTCAGGAACAGATCCTCGGGGATGCCGTGGCGCTGCGCGGCCTGGCGCGCATGCGGCAGGTATTCGCTGCGCCGCCCGGTATAGCGCGGGATGTTCGGCGCGCTCTCCAGCACGATCTCCTGGCGGCCCGCATTGGGCTGCAGCCGGGCCGAGGACTGATACTGCGTCGACAGCCGCGAATCCATCAGGCGGGTCTGCCGGGCGAACTGTTCGGCCCGCGACTTGGAGGAGCTTCCCGACAGGCGCAGCCCCTGCGCGCCGACCTCGGTCGGGGCCGCCAGGGCCAGCACGACCGCCGCGCACAGCGAAGCCGCCAGGGAATGGGTGATCCGCATGATGTCCGCCCTCGTTCTTCGTTCGGCGCCGGGCGCCGTCTTTGGCGTCACTATACATCAAAACCGGTCTTCGGAAAGCTGCGGGTTGGTGCTGCGCGACTTCCTGCTTGGCTTCCACCGGCGGGCTGGGCTAGACCCGATGGAAATCGACATAACCCAAGGAGCGCGCACATGGCTGGCAGCGTCAACAAGGTCATCCTGGTCGGCAATCTGGGCCGCGACCCGGAAATCCGCAGCTTTCAGAACGGCGGCAAGGTCGCGAACCTGCGCATCGCCACCTCCGAGACCTGGAAGGACCGCAACACCGGAGAGCGCAAGGAGCGCACCGAGTGGCACACCGTCGCCATCTTCAACGAAGGCCTGGTCGGCGTGGTCGAGCGCTATCTGAAGAAGGGCAGCAAGGTCTATGTCGAGGGTGCGCTGGAGACCCGCAAGTGGCAGGACCAGTCCGGCCAGGACCGCTATTCGACCGAGGTGGTCCTGCGCGGCATCGGCGGCACGCTGACCATGCTGGACGGCGCCAGCGGCGGCGGCGGCGGCGGCATGGGTGGCGGCGGCATGGGCGGGGGCCGCGACAGCGGCGGCTATGACGACTACAACCAGGGCGGCGGTTCGTCCTTGCGCGGCGGCGGCAGTCAGGGCGGCGGCGGCCGCGCGGATTACGACGACGAGATCCCGTTCTGATCGGACCCGCGAATCACCTGCGACGGGCGGCCCCTCGGGCCGCCCTTTTTCGTGGTGCGATCTTTCGGCCCGCCCCGTCCGACCTTGCGGCAAGTTGCGCGGCGGGGGGGCCGCGCTTTGCGAATGATCCCGCGCTTGCAAAGCCTGCGCGACGGGTCTTTCTGGGCTGATCCTCGACGCGGCTGATCCGCGCGGACGCAACAGGAAGGCACGCGCCATGACCCTGACACTGACCGATCTGACCCCCCCGCCGGGCTATGAGCGCCTGGTGCTGGCCGAGGCCCCGCAGGCGGGGCTGCGCGCGCTGATCTGCCTGCATTCGACCGTGCTGGGGCCGGCGGCGGGCGGATGCCGGATGTGGGACTATGCCAATGACGCGGCCGCGATCCATGACGTGACGCGCCTGGCCCGCGGCATGACCTACAAGAACGCGATGGCGGATCTGGGCCTCGGCGGCGGCAAGGCGGTCATCATCGGCGACGCGCGCCGCGACAAGACGCCCGCGATGATGCGCGCCTTCGGCGAGGCGGTGGATGCGCTCGGCGGCACCTACTGGACGGCCGAGGACGTGGGCATCTCGCCCGAGGACATGGCCCATGCGGCGCAGGCGACGCGCTTTGCCGTGGGCCTGTCGGGCGCCTCGGGCGACCCCTCGCCCTGGACCGCCGAGGGCGTGTTCCGCTGCCTGACGGTAGGCGCGCGCCACGCGCTCGGCAGCGACGACCTGACGGGACGGCGGGTGCTGGTGCAGGGGCTGGGCCATGTCGGCCGCTCGCTGGCCGACAAGCTGGCCGCCGCCGGGGCGCAGCTGATCGTGACCGACATCAACCAGGCCGCGCTGCGCGACGCGCAGGATCAGCTGGGCGCCACGATCTGCGCCCCCGATGCGGTCTTCGATCAGCAGATCGACATCTTCGCGCCCTGCGCGCTCGGCGGCGTGCTGACCGGGACGACCGCGCAGGCGCTGACCGCGCGGCTGGTCTGCGGGGCCGCTAACAACCAGCTGGCCGATGACGGCGTGGCGACGATTCTGGCCGCGCGCGGCGTGACCTACCTGCCCGACTATGTCGTGAACGCGGGCGGCATCATCAGCGTCGCCAGCGAGATCCACGGCCATCCCGACGCCTGGCGGCTGGAGCGCCTGACCGCCATCGCCGGCCGCGTCGATGAGATGCTGACCCGCGCCACCGCCAGCGGCGACCTGCCGGCGCGGGTGGCCGACCGCATGGTCGAGGCGATGCTCTCGCCCCGCCGCGCCGCTTGATCCGGCTCCGGCGCCAGCCAGCCGCGGCGTCCCCCTCGATGGGGGGCGGCGCGGCTTTCCGGGCCGGGACGGCGATCAGTGCCGCGCGTCGGCCAGCACCCGGGTCAGAGTCGCGCCCTCCACCGCGTCGCTGACGAAGGCCGCGCCGATCCCGCGCGCCAGGACAAAGCGCAGCCGCCCGTCCACGACCTTCTTGTCCTGCCCCATCAGCGCGATCAGCGCCGCATCGTCCGGCAACGCGCCCGGAATGTCGGACAGCCGCGCGGGCATGCCCATCGCGCGCAGATGCGCCAGGACCCGGCTCGGGTCCTCCTGCGGGCACAGCCCCATCCGCGCCGACAGATCGAAGGCCAGCGCACAGCCGATCGCCACCCCCTCGCCATGCAGAAGCCGGTCGGAATAGCCCGTGGCCGATTCCAGCGCATGGCCGAAGGTGTGGCCCAGGTTCAGCAGCGCGCGCTCGCCCTGCTCGGTCTCGTCGCGGGTGACGATGCCGGCCTTCATGGCCACCGAATGCGCGACCGCGCGCTGGCGCAGGCCCGCGTCGCGCGCGAGGTCCGGCCCGTGCGCCTCCAGCCAGCCGAAGAAATCGGCATCCCCCAGCAGTCCGTATTTCACCACCTCGCCATAGCCCGACAGGAAGTCGCGCGGGCTCAGCGTGTCCAGCACGTCGATATCGGCCAGGACCAGCGACGGCTGGTGGAACGCTCCGATCAGGTTCTTGCCGTGGGGGCTGTTAATGCCGGTCTTGCCGCCCACGCTGCTGTCGACCTGCGCCAAGAGCGTGGTCGGCAGCTGCACGAAGCGCACGCCGCGGCGCAGGATCGCCGCGGCGAAGCCCACCAGGTCGCCGATCACGCCGCCGCCCAGGGCCAGCACCACGTCGCGCCGCTCCACCTGCCGCTCCAGCAGCCATTCGACGCAGCGGGTCAGCTGCGGCCAGCTTTTGGTGCCCTCGCCCGCGGGCAGGACCAGCGCCTCGCAGGCGATGCCCTCCGCGCGCAGCGCCGCCTCCAGCGCCGGCAGGTGCAGCCGCGCGACGACCTCGTCGGTGACGATCGCCACGCGCGGCCGCGCCAGCAGGGGCGCGACATGCCGGCCCGCATCGGCCAGCAGCCCCTGCCCGATGCGCACCTCATAGGCCCGGTCGCCCAAGGGCACGGTCACGGTCACCGGATCGGTCATGGTCTCTCCTGCATCAGCGTGGGATGGGCGGCGCGCAACTCGGCCAGCAACCGCAGCGCGGTGGCCTCGATGCTGTCGCCCGCGCAGGACACGAATTCCATGTCGGCCAGCGCATAGACGGGGCTGCGCTCGGCCAGAAGCCGCAGCAGCGTGCCCTTGGGGTCGGCGGTCTGCAGCAGCGGCCGCGTCGGGCGCTGCCGGACCCGCGCCCAGAGCGTCTCGGGCGCGCAGTTCAGCCAGACGGACAGGCCCCGCGCGGCGATGGCCACGCGGTTCTCGGGGCGCATCCAGGCGCCCCCCCCGGTGGAGATCACGCAGGGCGCCCCCGCCAGCAGCCGCGCCAGCACCTGCGCCTCGCGGGCGCGAAAGAACGCCTCGCCGTCGCGGGCGAAGATCTCGCTGATCGTCATGGCGGCGGCGGCCTCGATCTCGGCATCGGAATCCGTGAAGGGCACGCGCAGGCGGCGCGCCAGCTCCGATCCGATGGCGGTCTTGCCCGCCCCCATCATTCCGATCAGCACGATATGGCGCGTCAGCACCTGTGTCATCCGGCCCCCCGTCAATCGGCTGACTGAATGACGTGATCTTTCGGAAATTGCCATATATATTCGCCCTGGGCCGGCCTCAGACCGGCCATGACACAACAAGACACGGTCGAGCAAAGGCGAATCGAATGCGGATGTTGAAACTGCTGGTGGTGCTGATTCTGGCGGGGCTGATCGGCCTGGCGGGCTATGCCTATTTCGGCGACATGGCCCCCAACCGCCGCGAGGTGCGCACGCCGCTGCAGATGGATGCGCCCGCAGCCGACACAACGACCCCCGCCCCCGCCACGGAACCGACCGAGGCCTCGGGTGGCTGATAGCGGCCCTTGGGCGGCGCTGGCCGTGACGGTGGCGCTGCTGGCGGGTCCGGCCGCCGCGCAGCAGCAGCCGCTGTCGGCCAGCGACTGGCTTTCGGGCAGCGTGCGCGGTCCGGTGCGCGAAAGCTCGGCCTGGCGGCCGGGCGACGCGCCCCCGCCGCGCCCCGATGCCCGGCCCCAGCCCGTCGCCACCAGCGGCGCGGTGGGTCCCGTGCAGGTCAGCCGCCTGGACGAGGGCGATCCCGACCATACCGGCACGCAGAGCCCGCGCCGCGCCGGCCTGCCGCCCGATCTGTGGTCGGGCAGCGATCCGGCGGTGCTGGCGCCGATGGTGCTGGCCACGCCCGCGCGTCTGGAGGCGATGCAGGCGCTGCTGCGCCGGGTGCTGACCGCGCAGCTGGCCCCGCCCACCGGGGGGCAGGGCGCACGCGGCCAACTGTTCCTGGCCCGCGCCGACCGCCTTCTGGACATGGGCGCGCTGGACGAGGCGCAGGCCCTGCTGGTCGCCGCCGGTCCCGGCCAGCCCGAGATCTTTCGCCGCATGTTCGACATCGCCCTGCTGGAGGGCGACGAGGGTCGCGCCTGCGCCATCATGAACGGCACGCCCGGCATCGCGCCCAGCTTTGCGGCGCGGATCTTCTGCCTGGCGCAGACCGGGGACTGGGCCGCGGCCGCCGTCAGCTTGCACGGCGCCGAGACCCTGGGCCTGATCGACGAACGCCAGGCCGTGCTGATGACGCACTTCCTGGACGACGCCTTTGTGGACGGGACCGAGCTGCTGGAACCCGCAGAACGCCTCAGCCCGCTGGAATTCCGCATCCACGAGGCGGTGGGCCAACCCCTGCCCACGCTGACGTTGCCCGTGGCCTTCGCGCAATCGGACCTGCGGCTGAACAGCGGCTTCAAGGCCCGGCTGGAGGCCGCCGAGCGGCTGGCGCGCACCGGCGCCCTGCCCGCCGCGACCCTGCGCCAGATCTATGGCGAACAGCGCCCCGCCGCATCGGGCGGCGTGTGGGAGCGGGCGGGCGTCATGCGCACGCTGGAGGCCGCGCTGGCGGGGGGCGACCTGACCCAGGCCCTACCCCGCGCCTTCGAGGAGTTCCGCGCCGCCGGCATGGCCGATCTCTTGGCCGCGATGGTCGCGGCCGACCTGCCCGCCGCGATCCCCGACCCAGAGGCCGCCCGCGTGGCCGAACTGTTGCGCGCCTGGTCGGGCCTGGCCGACGCGACCGTGCCCACGCCAGACCCCGCGATGGAGGCCCCCGTCCCCCCCGTGCCCGAGACCCGGCGGGGCGAGGCGCTGCTGACCGCGATGGCGGACATCGACGCCGCGATCGAGGGCGATCTGGCCCGCGCGGGCCGCGGCATCGCGATGCTGCGCGCCCTGGGCCTGGACCGCGACGCCGACCGCGCGCAGGCGCAGGTCGTCCTGCTGCCGCAGATGACCGCCCAGCCATGAGCGCCGATCACAACGCCATCAGCGCCTTTCTGGACGCCCAGGCCGCGGAATCCGGGGCGGCGCGCAACACGCTGCTGGCTTACGGTCGCGATCTGCGCGACCTGTCCGACTGGCTGAACAGGCGGGCGCTGACGCTGGCCGCGCTGACCCGCCCGCTGGTCGAGGATTACCTGGCCCATTGCGACGCGCAGGGCCTGTCGCGGGCGACGCGGGCGCGGCGGCTGTCCTCGATCCGCCAGTTCACGCGATTCGCGCTGGAGGAGGGCTGGCGCACCGACGATCCGGCCATCCGCATCGCGGGACCGGGCCGGGCCAAGCGCATCCCCCGCACGCTCTCGCGCGAGGAGATCCAGGGCCTTCTGGGCGCGGCCCCCGCCATCGGGCGCAACCCGGCCGACCGGGCGCGCAACCTGTGCCTGATCGAGCTGCTCTATGCCACCGGCATGCGCGTCTCGGAACTGGTCGAGCTGCCGGTCGCGGGCTGCCGTGGCGATCCGGCGGTGCTGGTCATCCGCGGCAAGGGCAACAAGGACCGCATGGTCCCCCTGGGCGGCCCGGCGCGGAAGGCGCTGCGCGACTGGCTGGCGCTGCGCGACGCCGCCCCCGAGGGCAGCCCCTTGGCGCGGCTGCTGGCTGCCAAGGGCGGGCGGTGGCTGTTCCCCGCGCCGGGCGCTGCGGGGCATCTGCCGCGGCAGGGCGTCTCGCGGCTTCTGGGCCAGATGGCTGTCGCGGCGGGGATCGATCCGACCCGCGTCACGCCCCATGTCATCCGCCACGCCTTCGCCACCCACCTGCTGGAGGGGGGCGCAGACCTGCGCAGCATCCAGATGCTGCTGGGCCATGCCGACCTGGGAACGACCGAAATCTATACCCATGTGCTGAACCATCGCATGCGCGAGCTGGTTCTGAACCATCACCCCCTGGCGCGGCCCCATCCGCGCGGCTCCGCTTCCTCAACCTGACGGGACTACATGACCGACATCCTCTCCGCTCTTGATTTCGCGGCCCTCGTGACCATCGGCGCGATCCTGGTCTGCCTGCTGCTGTCGGCCTTCTTCTCGGGGTCGGAAACCGCCCTGACCGCCTCCAGCAAGGCCAAGCTGCGCGCCCGCGCGGACCGCGGCGACAGCGGGGCCGCCGCCGCCGTCCGCGTCACCGCCGACAGCGAGAAGCTGATCGGCGCGATCCTATTGGGCAACAACGTGGTCAACATCCTGGCCGCCAGTCTGGCCACCGCGCTGTTCACCCGCCTCTTGGGCAGCGGCGGCGTCGCCATCGCCACGCTGGTCATGACGGTGCTGGTGCTGATCTTCTCAGAGGTGATGCCCAAGACCTATGCGATCTCGGCCCCCGAGAAGGTCGCAAGCCTGGTCGCGCGGCCCATCCGCCTGCTGACCGTGGTGCTGGCCCCCGTCGTGACCGTGGTGCGGCTGATCGTGGGCGGCATGCTGTCGCTGGCCGGGCTGAAGACCGACCCCGACAAGCACATGTTCTCTCTGGAGGAGGAGATCGAGGGTGCGCTCTCGATCGGCCATGCCCAGGGCGCCGTGAACAAGGAGGACCGCGACCGCCTGCTGGGCGCGCTGGACCTGGGCAACCGCACCGTCGAGGAGATCATGCGCCACCGCTCGGAGGTGCAGATGATCGATGGCGACCTGCCCCCCGCCAAGATCCTGGAGCAGGTCCTGGCCAGCCCCCACACCCGCCTGCCCGTCTATCGCGACGAGCGCGAGAACATCATCGGCGTGATCCACGCCAAGGACCTGCTGCGCGCCGTCAACCGCGCCGTGCGCGAGGCGGGCGATGCCGGGGCCGCGCGCCATTTCGACCTGGCCGCGGTGATGATGCCGCCCTATTTCGTCCCCGAGACCAGCGCCCTGGACGAGCAGATGCGCGAGTTCCTGAAGCGGCGGACGCATTTCGCGCTGGTCGTGGACGAATACGGGTCCTTGCGCGGCCTGATCACCCTGGAGGACATCATCGAGGAGATCGTCGGAGAGATCGCCGACGAGCATGACACCGAAGAGGATCAGACGCTGAAGCCCAACCCCCAGGGCGACTATCTGGTCGAGGGCGGCATGACCATCCGCGACCTGAACCGGCAGCTGGACTGGGACCTGCCCGATGACGAGGCCAACACCATCGCGGGCCTGGTGATCCACATGGCGCAGTCGATCCCGGAACAGGGTCAGGTGTTCAGCTTTGCGGGATACCGCTTCGAGGTCGTGACGCGGCGCGAGAACCGCATCACCCGCCTGCGCATCCGCCCCCTGGCGCCCGCCGCCCTGCCCTGAGGCGCGTCGGCTTGCAACCGCCCCGGCCAGGGCCTAACAACGCGCCAACCCCATGCGCTGCAAGGAATCCCCCATGGACATCGCCGCCCGTCGCACCGCCGACCCCGCCCACTGGAACCTGGCCAGCGCGATCCGCGTGCTGTCCATGGACGCGGTCGAGGCCGCCAATTCCGGCCATCCCGGCATGCCGATGGGCATGGCGGACGTGGCGACCGTGCTGTTCCGCAACCACCTGAAATTCGACGCCAGCGCGCCGCACTGGTTCGACCGCGACCGCTTCATCCTGTCGGCCGGCCACGGCTCGATGCTGATCTACAGCCTGCTGCACCTGACCGGCTATGAGCAGATGACGCTGGAGCAGGTCCGTAACTTCCGCCAGCTGGGCGCGATCACCGCGGGCCACCCGGAATACGGCCATGTCGAGGGGGTCGAGACCACCACCGGCCCCCTGGGCCAGGGCATCGCCACCGCCGTGGGCTTTGCCATCGCCGAGGAGGCGATGCGGGCCGAGTTCGGGTCTGATCTGTGCGACCACCGCACCTGGGTCATCGCCGGCGACGGCTGCCTGATGGAGGGCATCAGCCACGAGGCCATCGCCCTGGCCGGGCACCAGAAGCTGGGCCGGCTGATCGTGCTGTGGGACAACAACGACATCACCATCGACGGCCGGGTCAGCCTGTCGGACGCGACGGACCAACATGCGCGTTTCGCCGCCGCGGGCTGGCGCGTGCTGTCCTGCGACGGCCATGACGCCGCCGACATCGACCGCGCCCTGACCGAGGCTGCGCAGGATGACGGCCGCCCAACCCTGGTCGACTGCAAGACGATCATCGGCTTCGGCGCGCCGAACAAGGCCGACAGCAGCAAGGCCCACGGCTCGCCCCTGGGGAAAGACGAAATCGCCGCGACCCGCGCCGCCTATGGCTGGAGCCACGAGCCCTTCGTGATCCCCGACGACATCCGCGCCGAATGGCACGCTATCGGCGAGCGCGGCGCCCAGGCCCGCGCCGCCTGGAACGATCGCGTGGACGGGCTGGACGACGCGGCCCGCAACGATTTCGCGCGCCGCATCGGATCGGAGGCGAACCCGCGCCTGAATGCGATCATCGACGCCTTCAAGGTCCAGACGCTGGAGGCCAAGCCCAAGGTCGCCACCCGCAAGGCCTCCGAGAATGTCCTCGAGGTGCTGAATGCCGAGATGCCCGAGAATTTCGGCGGATCGGCCGACCTGACCGGGTCGAACAACACCAAGACCGGCGGCCAGGGCATCTTCGATGCCGGCAACCGCATGGGCCGCTATCTGCATTACGGCATCCGCGAACACGGCATGGCGGCGGCGATGAACGGCATCTGGCTGCATGGCGGCTTCCGCCCCTATGGCGGGACGTTCCTGACCTTCACCGACTATGCGCGCGGCGCGATGCGCCTGTCGGCGCTGATGGGCCTGCCGGTCGTCTATGTCATGACCCATGACAGCATCGGCCTGGGCGAGGACGGCCCGACCCACCAGCCGGTCGAGCATCTGGCGATCTGCCGCGCCACGCCCAACACGCTGACCTTCCGCCCCTGCGACCAGATCGAGACCGCCGAGGCCTGGGAGATCGCGCTGTCGCAGGACGCGACGCCCTCGGTCCTGGCCCTGTCGCGCCAGAACCTGCCGCTGCTGCGCGAGGACGTGGCCGAGAACCGCACCGCCAAGGGCGCCTATGTCCTGCGCGAGGGGTCGGCCGCGCCCAAGGTCGTGCTGATGGCCACCGGATCGGAGGTCGAGATCGCCGTCGCCGCCCGCGACGCGCTGGAGGCCCAGGGCATTCCGACCCGCGTCGTCTCGGTCCCGTCGATGGAGCTGTTCCGCGACCAGGACAAGGCCTATCGCGCCGAGGTCCTGCCCGCCAACACCGTCCGCATCGCCATTGAGGCCGCCGTGCGCCAGCCCTGGGACTGGCTGCTCTTGGGCGAGCGCGGGAACGAGGAGCGCTCGGCCTTCGTCGGCATGGAGGGCTTCGGCGCCTCGGGCCCCGCGCCCGAGCTCTATGCCGAATTCGGCATCACGGTCGAGGCGGTCGTGGAACGCGCGAAAGCGCTTCTGTGACGACCGCCGCGCCCTTGGCCCGACCGGCCCGCTGATGCGCGTCCTGGCGCGCGGCTTCGCGCTGATGGGCCGTGAACGGGACGGGTTGCGCCGTCCCGGTTCGGACCAGGCGCGCGGCATCGCCCTGCTGCTGGCCGCGATCCTGGGCTTCACGCTGATGGATGCGACGGCCAAGCACCTGACCCAGACCTATCACCCGGCGCAGGTGGTCTGGGCGCGCTTCGTGGGCAACCTGCTGATCTTTGCGCTGATCTTTCGCGGCGCGATGCTGCCTTTGCTGCGCACGCGCCAGCCGGGGACGCAGCTTGCGCGCGCGATCATGCAGCTGGGATCGGTGGGGCTGTTCTTCACCTCGCTGCAATATATCGGCCTGGCCGAGGCGACCGCGATCATGGACCTGAACCCGGTCCTGATCACGCTTGGCGGCGCGCTGTTTCTGGGCGAACGCGTCGGGCCGCGCCGCATGGCGGGCATCGCCGCCGCGCTGGTCGGCGCGCTGCTGATCATCCGGCCCGGCATGGGGGTGTTCCAGCCCGCGGCGCTTCTGCCGCTGGCGGGGGCCTTCACCTATGCGGCGGGCGCGCTGCTGACGCGCATCGTGCGTGCGGATTCGGTGGCGACCTCGGTCCTGTGGTCGGCGGTGGTGGGCAGCATCGCCTCGTCCCTCGTGGTGCCGCTGTTCTGGCAGCCCATCGCCGCGGGCGATCTGTGGGCCTTCGCGGCGCTGGCGCTGTTCGGCACCGCCAGCCAGTATCTGCTGGTCAAGGCCTTCAGCGCGGCCGAGGCCGGCGCCCTGGCCCCCTTCGGCTACACCGGACTGATCTGGGCGGGGCTGTGGGGCTGGCTGTTCTTCGGCCAGCTGCCGGATGGCTGGACCATCACGGGGGCGGCGATTATCGTGGCGGCCGGGCTCTATGTCTGGTCCCGCGAGGCCCGCGCCGCCAGGGAGGCACCATGCGCGACGACCGATCCACGCTGACCGACCGGCTGGCCAATGGTGCCTTCCTGGCGATCATGGGGCTGGCCCGGATGCTGCCCTATCAGCGGCGCATCCCGGCGATGGGCTGGGTCTTCGCGCATCTGATCGCCCCGGTCGCGGGCTGGCGGCGGCGCATCCGCGACAACCTCGCCCTGGCGCGCCCCGACCTCTCCCCGGCCGAGGTCGCGGCGCTGGTCCGCGCGGTGCCCGACAATGCCGGCCGGTCCTTGGCCGAAATCTATTCGGGCGACGAGTTCACCGACCGCATCCGCCGCGCCGATCCGCTGGAAGGACCGGGCCTGGCCGCGCTGGAGGCGGCCTTCGACAGCCACCGCCCCGTCATCCTGGCCTGCGCGCATTTCGGCAATTACGACGCGATGCGCGCGGCGCTGTCGGCGCGCGGCTGGCCGGTCGGCGCGCTTTATCGCCCGATGAACAACGAGGCGTTCAACCGCCATTACGTCCCCGCCATCACCGCCATCGCGGAGCCGCTGTTCCCGCGCGGCCGGTCGGGCCTGGCCGCGATGCTGCGCTTCCTCAAGGGCGGCGGCTGGCTGGCCCTGGGGTTCGATCAGTTCGACCGCGAGGGGGCCGAGCTGCGCTTCTTCGACCTGCCCACGCGGACGGTGCTGACGCCCGCGGATCTGGCCCGCCGCTATGACGCGCTGCTGGTGCCGGTCGCGGGGATCCGGCAACCGGACGGGCTGTCCTTCCGCGTCCATGTCGGCAGCCCCGTCGCCCATGACGACTCCCGCGCGATGATGCAGGCGCTGAACGACGATCTGGAACAGCAGGTCCGCCGCCACATGGACCAGTGGTTCTGGGTCCACCGCCGCTGGAAGTGAGCGGGCCTTGCCGCTTGACAGCGCGGCCCCCCATGCGTCAAAAGGACGCCGCCACGGTTCCGGCTTGCCGGATTGAAAGGGAATTCCGGTGCGCCCGTCCGCGGGTCAGGCCGGAGCTGCCCCCGCAACTGTAAGCGGAGAGCGCGGGCCGATCATGCCACTGGAGCCCGCTCCGGGAAGGCCGGCCCAAGCATCGACCCGCAAGCCAGGAAACCTGCCGCGGTCCTCACCCATTTCCGGCGCGGGGCGTGCCAGGAAAGCGGCCGTTCCGCAGCGGTGACACTCACCGCCCCGTCGCCGCGATGCGACCGGGCAGAACTGCGTGTCGCAGGCCCCCGCGCCTGCCTTCGAAAGGCCCGACCGATGCGTCGCCCCCTGTCCCTGCTGGCATTCGCCGCCGCCCTGCCCGCCCTTCCCGCCAAGGCGCAGGAACCCATCCTGCTGGACGAGATCGTGCTGTCCGCGGGCCTGACCCCCCTGCCCGCGGACGCCTATGCCCGCGCCTTCAGCACCGTCACCGCCCAGGAGATCCGCGACCGCGGCATCACCACCGTCCAGGACGCGCTGCGCGCCCTGCCGGGCCTGTCGGTCAACACCTCGGGCGCGGGCCTGACGCAGGTCCGCATCCGCGGCGCGGAGGCGAACCAGACCCTGATCCTGATCGACGGGGTCGAGGCGGTCGGCGGCGCGGACGAGTATTTCCTGTCGGGCCTGGACACCGACAACATCGAGCGGATCGAGGTGCTGCGCGGCCCGCAATCGGTCTTCTACGGATCGAACGCCTCGGCCGGCGTCGTCAACATCATCACCCGCCGCGCGCCGCAGGGCCGCTCCTACGGGGCGACGATCGAGGCGGGCAATGGCGGCGCAGCCAGCCTCAGCGCCGGGCATCGCGGCGAACGCGGCGGCATGCAGGTGATCCTGTCGACGCGCGACGATCTGGGCTATGATCTGTCGGGCAGCGGCGGCGATAAGGACGGGCTGCGCCGCAAGACGCTGAGCGTGACCGGCGATCTGGCCGCGACCGAGGATCTGCGCCTTGGCCTGACCCTGCGCCGCAGCGCTGAACGCATCCAGCAGGACGATGCCGATTCCGGCGCCGCCCGCCCCGAAGACTACATCGTCGATTCGGACATGATCCGCGACCGCGACGAGCTGCAGGCCGGGCTCTGGGCCGAATACGGCGCCGCCGACGCGCGGCTGACGCATCGGCTGGACTGGCAGCAGAGCGTCCTGCGGGAGACACAGGACGCCGACCCCGAGCAGCGCGGCGAGACCCGCAAGCTGAAATACCGCGCCAGCCTGGGCCTGGACGGCGCGGCGTCCGAGGCGCGCCACCTGCTGAACCTCCTGGCCGAACATCAGCGCGACGAGAACACCACCGCCCCCGGCCAGTCGCGCGAGATGAGCTCGGTCGCGCTGGAATACCGCGCCTTCCTGGACGGTGGGGTCAGCCTTCAGGCCGGGCTGCGCCATGACGCGAACCGGGTCTTTGACGATTTCAACAGCTGGAACGTGGCGCTGGACTGGCAGATCCCCGACCGGCCCTTCCGGCTGCATGCCTCGGCGGGGACCGGGCTGGTGAACCCGTCCTTCTTCGAGCTTTACGCCGATCAGAGCTTTGGCAGCGTCGCCTATCGCGGCAATCCGGATCTGCGCCCGGAGCGCAACCGCGGCTTCGACATCGGCGTCGAGGCGCAGCTGCCCGGCGGGCGCGGCAGCATCGACGTCACCTATTTCAACGAGACCTTCCAGGACGAAATCGACATCGTCGCCCTGCCCACCCCGGACGGATCGCTGCTGTTCTCCTACGCCAACCAGGCCGGCGACAGCCCGCGCGAGGGGGTCGAGGTCAGCGCCCGGATCAACGCGTCCGACCGGCTGAGCCTGTCGGGCAGCTATACCTATCTGGACGCGAAGAACCCCGACGGCTCGGCCGAGGTCCGCCGCCCCCGGCATGAGGCGGGCCTTTCTGCGACGCTGGCCATCCTAGACGGGCGCGGCACGATCAGCGGCGATCTGCGCCATGTCTCGGGCAATGTGGACACGCGCTTCTTCGGCGATTTCAGCGCGGGCACGTTGCCCGCCTTCACGGTGGCAAACCTGGCCGCGGGCTATGACGTGACGCCGAACGTCCGCGCGGTCGCGCGGATCAGCAACCTCTTCGACACGGATTACTCCGAGAGCTGGGGCTATCCCGCGCAGGGCCGCACGGCCACCATCGGGCTGCAGGCGCGCTGGTGATCCGCGCGTCGGCCCTGCTCCTGGCGCTGGCGCTGCCGGCGGGGGCCGCGCCGCCCGAACGGGTCGTGTCGATCAACCTGTGCACCGATCAGCTGGCCATGCTGATGGCCGCGCCGGGGCAGCTGGTCTCGGTCAGCTGGCTGGCGCGCGACCCGACGCTCTCGGCCATGCCCGATGAAGCGCGCGCCCTGCCCGCCAATCACGGCCTGGCCGAGGACATCCTGCGGCTGCGCCCCGATCTGGTCCTGGCCGGGGCCTGGAGCGACCCGACCACGCTGGCCATGCTGGAGAGGCTGGGCCTCCGGGTCGAGACCTTCGGCGCCGACGCCGACATGGCGGGCATCCGTGCCGACCTGCTGCGCATGGGCGATCTCCTGGGCCGGGCGGACCGCGCCCGCGATCTGGCCGCGGCCTTCGACGCGCGGCTGGCCGCGGTGCCCCCGCCCGACGGGCCGCCCCCGCGCGCGGCTCTCTATGCCACCGACGGTTACAGCGCCGGTCGCGGCAGCCTCTCGGACGCGATTCTGGCGGCGGCGGGGCTGGCCAACATCGCCGCCGATCTGGGCCGGCCCGATGGCGGCTTCGTCCCGCTGGAGCGGCTGGTGCTGTCGCGCCCCGACATGCTGGTCACCGACCGCGCCGGACCCGACCCCGCCCGCGCCGAGGAGGTGCTGCGCCATCCCGCCCTGACCGCCCTGCGCGCCCGCACCCCCGCCACAGCCCATCTGGACGCGCGCTGGAGCTGCGCCACCCCGCATGTGGCCGACGCCGTGGCCGATCTTGCGGCGGCGCGGCCATGAGGGCGCTGTGGTCCGCCCTGGCGGCCCTCGTCGCGGCGCTGTTCCTGGCCTCGCTGCTGGTCGGGCCGGTGCCGCTGGCGCCGGGGACGGCGCTGGCGGTGCTGGCCGGGCGCGGCGATCCGCTTCTGGTGCTGGTCATGCAGGAGCTGCGCCTGCCCCGCGCGATCCTGGGCGCGGCGGTGGGTGCCTCCCTGGGGCTGGCCGGGGCCGCGATGCAGGGCTATCTGCGCAACCCCCTGGCCGAACCGGGGCTGATCGGCACGTCAGGCACGGCCGCCATGGGCGCGGTGCTGGCCATCCAGACGGGGCTGGCGGCGGCGGTGCCGCTGGCGCTGCCGCTGTCAGCGCTGGCGGGGGCCGGGCTGTCGGTCGCGCTGGTCCTGACGCTGGCCGGGCCGCATGGCGGGGCGCTGGCGGTGATCCTGGCGGGCATCGCCATCTCCGCGCTGGCGGGCGCGGCGACCGCGCTGGTCCTGAACCTGGCGCCCAACCCCTTCGCGGCGAACGAGATCATCTTCTGGATGATGGGGTCGCTGGCCGACCGCTCCATGCTGCACGTCCAGATCGCGCTGCCGGTGATGGCGGCGGGGGCGCTGATCCTGGCCCGCACCGGACCGGCGCTGCGCGCGCTGAGCCTGGGCGAGGACGCGGCCGCCAGCCTAGGCCTGTCCCTGCGCGCGCTGCGGCTGCGGCTGGCCTTGGGCACGGCGGCGCTGGTGGGGGCCGCGACGGCGGTGGCGGGCACGGTGGGCTTCGTCGGGCTGGTCGTGCCGCACCTGCTGCGCCGGGCGGTGGGGGGCGATCCCGCGCGCCTTTTGCCCGCATCGGCCCTGGGCGGCGCGGCGATGGTGCTGGCCGCCGACATCGCGGTGCGGGTGATCGTGCCCGAACGCGACCTGAAGCTGGGGGTGCTGACCGCGCTGATCGGCGCGCCCTTCTTCCTGCGGCTGATCCTGCGGCTGCGACGCGAGGCGCCATGACCCTGATGCAGATCCGCGGCCTGTCGGTCTCGCGCGGCGCCGCGCCCGTCCTGCGCGACATCGACCTGACGGTCGCCGCCGAAGAGGTCGTGGGCCTGATCGGCCCGAACGGCGCGGGCAAGACGACGCTTCTGCGCGCGGCGATGGGGCTGCTGCCGGCGCAGGGCCATGCCTCGCTGGCGGCGCTGGCCCCCACCGCGCGCGCGCGCCACGCGGCCTATCTGCCGCAATCGCGCGAGATCGCCTGGCCCATGACTGTGCGCGCGGTGGTGGGGCTGGGGCGCATCCCCCATCCCGGCACCTCCGGTCCCCGCGACCGCGCGGCGATCGACGCCGCGCTGGCGGCGCTGGCGCTGAGCGATCTGGCGGATCGCTGCGCCACGACGCTGTCGGGTGGCCAGCAGGCGCGCGTGCTGATCGCCCGGGCGCTGGCGCAGGACACGCCCCTGCTGATCGCGGACGAACCCACGGCGGGGCTCGACCCTGCGGCGGCGATCCGGGTGATGGCGCTGATGGCGCGACTGGCGGCCGAGGGGCGCGGCGTCGTCGCCTCGCTGCACGATCTGGGCCTGGCCGCGCGGCACTGTACGCGGCTGGTGGTGCTGGACGGGGGCCGGATCGTCGCGGACGGCCCGCCGCTTCAGGTGCTGACGCCCGACCTTCTGGCGGGCGTCTTCGGGATCACCGCGCATCTGGCGACCGGACCCGACGGCCCGGTCTTTCAGCCGCTGACGGCGCGCCCCTAGAAGTCCCAGTCTTCGTCCTGCGTGGCGACCGTCTTGCCGATCACGTAGGACGAGCCGGAGCCCGAGAAGAAGTCGTGGTTCTCGCTGTCGGGCGACAGGGCGGCCAGGATCGCGGGGTTCACCTCGCAGGCGGCGGCGGGGAACAGCGCCTCATAGCCCAGGTTCTGCAGCGCCTTGTTGGCGTTGTAATGCAGGAAGGCCTTCACGTCCTCGGTCAGGCCGATCCCGTCATACAGCTCCTCGGCATAGCGCGCCTCGATCTCGTAGAGGTCGAACATCAGCGCGAAGGCGAACTCCTTCAGGGCCGCACGCTCGTCCTCCGACACCCGCTCCAGCCCGCGCTGGAACTTGTAGCCGACGTAATAGCCATGCACCGCCTCGTCGCGGATGATCAGCCGGATCAGGTCCGCGGTGTTGGTCAGCTTGGCGCGTGAGGACCAGTACATCGGCAGGTAGAACCCGGAATAGAACAGGAAGCTCTCCAGGAAGACCGAGGCGATCTTGCGCCGCAGCGGATCGGCCCCCGCCTTGTATTCGTCCAGGATCAGCCGGGCCTTCTGCTGCAGATGCGGGTTCTCCTCGGACCAGCGGAAGGCGTCGTCCACCTCGGCCGTCGAACACAGGGTCGAGAAGATCGACGAATAGGACCGCGCATGCACCGCCTCCATGAAGGCGATGTTGGACAGCACCGCCTCCTCATGGGGGGTGATCGCATCGCCCATCAGCGATGGCGCGCCCAGACCGCTCTGGATCGTGTCCAGCATGGTCAGCCCGGTGAAGACGCGGATGGTCAGCTCACGCTCGGCCGGACGCAGCGTGGCCCAGCTGGGAACGTCGTTGGACAGCGGCACCTTCTCGGGCAGCCAGAAATTCGCCGTCAGCCGGTTCCAGACCTCCAGGTCCTTCTCATCCTCCAGCCGGTTCCAGTTGATCGCGCGCGCCGCGCCCGTCACCATGTCACGCATCGCCCAAACCCTTCTTCTTCATGCAAATATCCCACAGGGTTCCGGGGGTGTGAAACCCCCGGTCCGACGCCCGTCACAGCGAACAGGACACGCAGCCCTGCACTTCGGTCCCTTCCAGCGCGGTCTGGCGCAGCCGGATGTAGTAGATCGTCTTGATCCCCGACTTCCACGCCTTGATCTGGGCGCGGTTGATGTCGCGGGTGGTGGCCTCGGCCGGGAAGAACAGCGTCAGGGACAGGCCCTGGTCCACATGCTCGGTCGCGGCGGCATAGACGTCGATGATCGCGTCAGGCCCGATCTCGTAGGCGTCGCGGTAATACTCCAGGTTGTCGTTCGACATGAACGGCGCCGGGTAATAGACGCGGCCGATCTTGCCTTCCTTGCGGATCTCGATCTTCGAGACGATCGGATGGATCGAGCTGGTCGAGTTGTTGATGTAGCTGATCGACCCGGTCGGCGGCACCGCCTGCAGGTTGCGGTTGTAGAGGCCGTCGCGCATCACGGCCTCCTTCAGCGCGGCCCAATCGGCGCGGGTCGGCAGGTCGATCCCCTCGAACAGGCGTGCGACATCGGCCCGCTCGGGCAGCCAGTCGCGGTCCAGATACTTGTCGAAGAAGGTCCCATCGGCATAGCGCGACCGCTCGAACCCGTCGAAGGTCGCGCCCCGCTCGCGCGCCAGCGCGTTCGACGCGCGGATCGCGTGATAGGCCACGGCCGCGAAATAGACCGAGGTGAACTCGACCGCCTCGGGGCTGTCGTAATGCACCCGCTCGCGCGCGAGAAAGCCGTGCAGGTTCATCTGCCCCAGGCCCACCGCATGGGCCAGGTCGTTGCCGCGCCGCACCGAAGGCACCGCGTCGATGGCCGACATCTCGCTGACGGCGGTCAGGGCGCGGATCGCGGTTTCGACCGTGGCGCCGAAATCCGGGCCGTCCATGGTCTGCGCGATGTTCAGCGATCCGAGGTTGCACGAGATGTCCGTCCCCATCCGCGCATAGCTGAGATCCTCGTTGAAAGCCGAAGGCTCGGCCACCTGCAGGATCTCCGAGCACAGGTTCGACATGGTGATGCGCCCCGCGATGGGGTTGGCGCGATTCACCGTGTCCTCGAACATGATGTAGGGATAGCCGCTCTCGAACTGGATCTCGGCCAGGGTCTGGAAGAAGGCGCGCGCGTTGATCTTGCGCTTGCGGATGCGCTTGTCCTCGACCATCTCGGCGTATTTCTCCGAGACCGAGATCTCGGAGAAGGCCATGCCGTAGACCTTCTCGACGTCATGCGGCGAGAACAGGTACATGTCCTCGTTGCGCTTGGCCAGCTCGAAGGTGATGTCGGGGATCACGACGCCCAGGGACAGCGTCTTGATGCGGATCTTCTCGTCCGCGTTCTCGCGCTTGGTGTCCAGGAAGCGCAGGATGTCGGGATGGTGCGCGTTCAGATAGACCGCGCCCGCGCCCTGCCGCGCGCCCAGCTGGTTGGCATAGCTGAAGCTGTCCTCCAGCAGTTTCATCACCGGGATGACGCCCGAGGACTGGTTCTCGATCCCCTTGATGGGGGCGCCGGCCTCCCGGATGTTGGTCAGCATCAGGGCCACGCCCCCGCCGCGCTTGGACAGCTGCAGGGACGAGTTGATGGCCCGGCCGATCGACTCCATGTTGTCCTCGATGCGCAGCAGGAAACAGCTGATCAGCTCGCCGCGCTGCGCCTTGCCCGCGTTCAGGAAGGTGGGCGTCGCCGGCTGGAAGCGGCCCGACAGCATCTCCTCCATGAAGCGCATGGCCTGGTCCCGGTCGCCGCGCGCCAGCGTCAGCGCGACCATGACCACCCGGTCCTCGTAGCGCTCCAGATAGCGCTGGCCGTCGCGGGTCTTGAGGGTGTAGCTGGTGTAGTACTTGAACGCGCCCAGGAAGGTCGGGAAGCGGAACTTGGCCTTGAAGGCCGCGGCCCAGATCGCGTGCAGAAAGTCCCGCGGATACTGCGCCAGGACCTCGCCCTCGTAATAGCCCTCGTCCACCAGGTAATCCAGCTTCTCGTCCAGGCTGTGGAAGAAGACGGTGTTCTGGTTCACATGGGTCAGGAAATACTGACGCGCGGCCATGCGGTCCGCGTCGAAGCGGATCCTGCCCTCCGCGTCATAGAGGTTCAGCATCGCGTTCAGCGCATGATAGTCGAGGTCGGGCTTCACGGCGTCAAGCATGGCTCTCTCCAGAATTGGTCCAGCCCGTCGCGGATGCGGGCGATGTCGGTGTCGGTTCCGGCCAGTTCGAACCGGGCCAGGAGGGGAATGGCGCATTTCTGCGCGATGATGCGGGCGGCCAGGGCATAGGTCGGGCCGAAATTGCGGTTGCCCGCGCCGATCACGCCGCGGATCAGAGCGCGTCGGTCGGGGTCGTTCAGGAACGCGATCACCTGCTTGGGGACCGCGCCCCGGCCCTCGCCGTCGGAATAGGTCGGACAGATCAGCACGAAGGGGCGCGCGGGGCGCGGCACCTCCTGGCCCGTCCGGATCGGGATGCGCAGCGCGGGCAGGGCCAGCCGCTCGACGAAGCGGGCCGTGTTGCCCGACCCCGAGGAGAAATAGACCAGCCGCTCCACCGTGCCGCGCTCCGCAGGGTCAGGACAGGCGGCCGATCATGTCGGGACGGAAGCCCGCCCAGTGATCCTCGCCCGCCACGACGACCGGCGCCTGGCGATAGCCCAGGGCGGTGACGCGGGCCATGGCCTCGTCGTCCTGGGTCAGGTCGATCACGTCATAGTCCAGCCCCCGCGCGTCCAGGGCGCGGGTCGTGGCGGTGCACTGCACGCAGGCGGGTTTGGAATAGACGGTGATGGTCATGCGCATGGGTCCGTGTGTTGGGGGCCGGGCGGCCTTGGGCGGCTGCGGCGATAGCTGGTTGGGCGGCCCGCATGGCGGTCTGGCTGACGGGCCTGTATCGAATTCGGATACAGGATATAGAGATGTTGCCCCTCAAAATGTCAAGATGTTGACATTTTGCTCTCGGTATCTGCGTCGGAAGGAATCAGATCCTTAACCACTCGTTTACCTTATTGCCCCAAAATGCACGTCATGCGGGCGGAATCGCCGAAGGACAGTGACGTGATGGGCAGGAGCGGGGCGGCAGACATGACCGATGACGGCCGGAATGGCAAGCAGCGGCTGGACACATGGTCCCCGGCCCGGGAGGTCGCACCGACGGGCTTTTCCGAGGAGGCGCTGAAGGGTCTGGCCGAGCTGGAGGCTCGCAGCGCGCCCCCCGACGTCGAGACCAGCCCCGCCTATGTGCGGCCCTTCCGCATGACCGACCGGCTGCGGCCCGAGGTCGCGGCCGGGGGCGGGCTGCTGCGTGATTCGTCCGGGCACGCCCGGCCGCATTATTGGGGACACCGCGAACGGCTGCGCACCCGCTTTCTGGAGGGCGGCCACGCGCCCATGCCGGAATACGAGCTGCTGGAACTGCTGCTGTTCAACGCCATCCCCAAGATCGACGTCAAGCCGCTGGCCAAGCGGCTGCTGGCCGAGTTCGGCGACCTGAACGGCGTGATCGCCGCCTCCGAGCACCGCATCCTCCAGGTCGAGGGTGCCGACCGATGGGTCTATCTGCAGCTGCGCGTGATCGATGCCTTTGCGCAGCGCATGGCGCAGGCCCGCGTGATGCAGCGCGAGGTGCTGTCCTCCTGGGACGCGCTGATCGCCTATTGCCGCACCTGCATGGCGCACCGCGAGACCGAGCAGTTCCGCGTCCTGTTCCTGGACCGCAAGAACGTGATGATCGCCGACGAGGCCCTGGGCCAGGGCACGGTCGGCCATGTCCCCGTCTATCCGCGCGAGGTCGCCAAGCGCGCGCTGGAGCTGAACGCCAGCGCCGTGATCCTGGTCCACAACCACCCCTCGGGCGACCCGACCCCCAGCTCCGAGGACATCGCCATGACCGCGCGCGTGCTGTCGGCCTGCGCGGCGATCGACGTGACGGTGCATGACCATGTCATCATCGGCAAGGAGGAGGAGACCTCGTTCCGCGCCGAAGGACTGCTCTAGCGCGTCAGGACGTGGCGAAGCGGTAGCCGACCCCGGCCTCGGTGAAGATGTAACGCGGATTGCCCGCGTCGTCGCCGATCTTGGCGCGCAGCTGGCGGATGAAGACGCGCAGATACTGGCTGTCCTCCAGATGCGCGGGCCCCCAGACATGGCTGAGCGCCATGGCCTGCGTCACCAGCCGCCCGGCGTTGGAGGCCAGGAGCCACAGCAGGTCGAACTCCTTGCGGGTCAGGTGGATCGACGCGCCGTCCTTGGTCACCGTCCGCCCGGCCGCGTCGATCACCAGATCGGCGATGGTCAGCGCCGCGCCGCGCGGCTCGGACGCGCCGCGGTCGCGCAGAAGCCCGCGCAGGCGCGCCAGAAGCTCTCCGATGCCGAAGGGCTTGGTGACGTAATCCTGCGCGCCCGCGTCCAGAAGCGCCACCTTGTCCGCCTCGCTTGCGCGCACCGACAGCACCAAGACCGGCACCTGCGTCCAGTCGCGCAGCCGCAGCAGCACCTCACGCCCGTCCATGTCGGGCAGGCCCAGGTCCAGGATCACCGCCTCGGGCGTGGTCAGGGCGCAGGCCTCGATGCCCGCGCGGCCGGTGGCGGCCTCGGTGACGTGATGGCCCTCCGCCTCCAGCGCGACGCGCAGGAAGCGCCGGATCGGCGCCTCGTCGTCGATGATCAGGATACGCGCGGACAGGCTCACAGCGGCGCCTCGGGATTGGCCAGCGGCAGGGTCAGGGTGATGCGGGTGCCGCGCCCGTCGGGCCGGGCGGGCTGGGCGGTGATGCGCCCGCCGTGAGCCTCGACGATGCCGCGCGCGATGGCAAGGCCCAGCCCCGTGCCCGCGCGCTGCCCGTCGCCCTGATCGACGCGATAGAACATGTCGAAGACGCGCGCCCGCGCCTCCTCGGGGATGCCCGGCCCCTCGTCGGCCACCCACAGCAGGGCGTCCGGCCCCTGCACGCGCGCGCCCACCTGGATGCGGCTGGCCTCGGGGGCGTATTTGGCGGCATTGTCCAGAAGGTTCATCACCACCTGCTCGATCAGCAGCGGATCGGCCAGGACCGGCGGCAGTCCGGCGGGCACCGCGACCTCGACCGCATGGCCGCGCAGCGCGCCGCGCAGGCGGTGGCGCGCGCTGCCCGCGATCTCGCGCAGATCGGCGGCGATGCGCTTGGGCACCAGCGCGCCGTGGCCAAGCCGGGTCATGTCCAGCAGGTTCTGGATGTAGCGGTCCAGCCGCTCGCCCTCGTCGCGGATCGTCTCGGCCAGTTCGGTCCGCGCGACGGCGGGCAGGCTCAGCCCCGGATCGGCCAGCGACGAGGCCGCCCCGATGATCGAGACCAGCGGCGTGCGCAGGTCGTGGCTGACCGAGGACAGCAGCGCCGCGCGCAGCCGCTCGGCCTCGGAGGAGACCAGCGCGCGTTCCAGGTCGCCCTGCAGGGCGATGCGCTCCAGCGCGACGCCGGTCTGGTCGGACATCGCCTCCAGCAGGCGGCGGTCCATGGGGCCGGGCGCGCGCCCGTCGGGCAGCGCGACGCCCAGCACGGCCACGCGCCGGTCCGGCGACCCCACCGGCAGGAACAGCCAGCGGCTGGCGGGCAGCGTGCCCGAGCCGCGCCCCGCCTCCTCGCCCCGCGTCCAGGCATAGTCCGCGGCCGAGGCGTCGCGCAGCTCCAGCGTCTCGCCCGGCGGCTCGGCCGCCTCGACGGCCAGCCGGCCCGTCGCGTCGGGGCGCATCAGCACCGTCCGCCCACCCGAGGCCGCCGCCACATGGGTCGCGGCCGCATGCAGCACCTCGACCGCCGATCCGGCCCCCGCGACCTGGCGCGCGAAATCATAGAGCAGGTTGGTGCGCATCGCGATGTCGCGCTGCGCCAGCGCCCGGTCGCGCAGCCGCGCCGCTAGGTTCCCGGTCAGCCCGGAGGCGATCAGGAACAGCAGCAGCGTCATGATCTGGTCCTGATGGATCACGAACAGCGTGTTGCGCGGATGGGTGAAGAAGAAGTTGTAGGTCAGAAAGCTGATGCAGGACGCGTAGAGCGATGGCCACAGCCCCTGGCGGACCGCGACCAGGATCACCCCGGTCATGAAGATCAGCGACAACGACGGGATCGGAAAGATCCGGTCTGCCGCCAGGGCCAGCAGGCTGGCACCGGCGACGGTCAGCGTGGCCTTGGCATAGGCCCGCGGGTCGCGGTCCACCGACCAGGTGCGCACCGCGGGCGGCGTGCGCCCCTTGCGCGGGTCCGAGACCATCGTGACCTCGAAGTCGCGCCCGGCCTCGGTCACGGCGCGGGCGACGTTCTCGCGCCCGATGCGGCGCCACCAGGGGCGCGGACGCGCGCGGCCCAGCAGGATGCGGCTGACGTTGCGGCGGCGGGCATAGTCCAGGATCTCGTCGGCGACGGGGCCGGCGGCGGTCAGCGTCGCCACCTCGGCGCCAAGGCGCTCGGCCAGGCGCAGGGCCTGGGCCAGCGCCTCGGTATCGGCCTCGGGCAGGCGGTCGGCATGGGCCGAGGTCACCGTCACCGCGACCCATTCGACCCGCGCCCGGTCCGCCATCCGCTTGGCCGTGCGCACCAGCGTGCGCGCCACCGGGCTGGCGGTCAGCGCGACCAGCACGCGCTCCTGCGCGGGCCACGGCCCGCCGATGGCGTTGGCGCGCATGTGCTCCTGCAGCTGCGCGTCCACGCGGTCGGCGGCCGCGCGCATGGCCAGCTCGCGCAGCGCCGTCAGGTTGCCGCGCGAGAAGAAGTTCTGCACCGCCCGCGCGATCTGGTCCTGGACATAGACCTTGCCCGCGCGCAGCCGCTCGATCAGCTCCTCGGTGGGCAAGTCGATCAGCTCGACCTCGTCGGCGCGGTCCAGGACGGCGTCGGGCACCGTCTCGCGCACGCGCACGCCCGAAATCCGCGCGACCCGGTCGTTCAGCGTCTCCAAGTGCTGGACGTTCAGCGTGGTCAGCACGTCGATGCCCGCCGCCAGGACCTCCTCCACGTCCTGCCAGCGCTTGTCGTGGCGCGATCCGGGGATGTTGGAATGGGCCAGCTCGTCGATCAGGGCCAGCTGCGGGCGGCGCTCCAAGAGCGCGTCCAGGTCCATCTCGTGCAGGATGCGCTCGCGGTAGAAATGCGCCCGCTTGGGCAGCAGCTCCAGGCCCGCCAGCAGGGCCTCGGTCTCGGCGCGGCCATGGGTCTCGACGACGGCGGCGACCACGTCCACGCCTTCGGCCGCGCGTCGCCGCGCGGCCTCCAGCATGGCATAGGTCTTGCCGACCCCCGGCGCCGCGCCCAGAAAGATCTTCAGCCGCCCGCGCCCCTCGCGTTCGGCTTGGGCCAGAAGGGCATCGGGTTCGGGACGCAGTTCGGTCATGGATCAGCCTTCGCTTTGGGTCCCAGTGGGGGCCTGCGGAAAGGCCGCGTCAAGGGCCAGATTGACGGCCAGCACGTTCACGCGCGGCTCTCCGAAGAGGCCCAGCCAGCGCGGCTCGACCTGGGTCTCGATCAGGGCCGCGACCCGGGCCTCGGGCACGCCCCGCGCGGCGGCGATGCGCGCGGCCTGGGCCCGCGCGTTCTGGGGCGAGACATGCGGGTCCAGACCGCTGCCCGAGGCGGTGACGGCATCCACCGGCACGCGGGCCGCGCCGGTCGAGGCGACATAGTCCGCCGCCCGCGCGGTCTGATCGGCGATCAGCGCCGCGCTGTTCGGCCCGAGGTTCGAGGCCCCCGCCGCCGCCGCATCGTAGTCCACCGCCGAGGGGCGCGGCTGCAGGTATCCCGGCGCGGCGAAGGCCTGCCCCACCAGCGCCGAGCCGATGACCTGCCCGTCGCGGACGATCAGGCTGGCATTGGCCTGTTTCGGCATCAGCGCCTGGCCCAGCCCGGTCAGGGCCAGCGGATAGGCCAGCCCCGTCAGCACGGTCATCACCCCAAGCGTCGCCAGGGCGGGTCGGATATGGTCGATCATGGCTGTCTCCTCAGGCCAGGCCCAGGGCGGTCACGGCCATGTCGATGACCTTGATGCCCAGGAAGGGAACGATCAGGCCGCCCAGGCCATAGATCGTCAGGTTGCGACGCAGCAGGGCCGCCGCGCTGGAGGGCGCGTATTTCACCCCCCGCAGCGCCAGCGGGATCAGCGCCAGGATCACCAGCGCGTTGAAGATCACCGCCGACAGGATCGCGCTCTGTGCGCTTTCCAGGCCCATCACGTTCAGCACGGCCAGGCCGGGATAGGCGGCGATGAACAGCGCGGGCAGGATGGCAAAGTATTTCGCCACGTCGTTGGCGATGCTGAAGGTGGTCAGCGCGCCACGGCTGATCAGCAGCTGCTTGCCCACCAGGACGACCTCGATCAGCTTGGTCGGGTCGCTGTCCAGGTCGATCAGGTTCGCGGCCTCCTTGGCGGCCGAGGTGCCCGAGTTCATCGCCACGCCCACATCGGCCTGGGCCAGCGCCGGCGCGTCGTTCGAGCCGTCGCCGCACATGGCGACCAGCTGGCCCTTGGCCTGCTCGGCGCGGATCAGCTCCAGCTTGTTCTCAGGCGTGGCCTCGGCCAGGAAGTCGTCCACGCCCGCCTCGGCCGCGATGGCGGCGGCGGTCAGGGGGTTGTCGCCGGTGATCATCACCGTGCGGATGCCCATGGCGCGCAGTTCCGCGAAACGCTCGCGCACGCCGGGCTTGATGATGTCCTTCAGATGCACCGCGCCCATGATGCGGGTGCCTTGCGACACCAGCAGCGGCGTGCCGCCCGACCGGGCGATCTGGTCCACCGACGCGGCCAGCGCGCCGTCCATCGCCGTGCCGGTATGGCGCAGGATCGCGTCGACCGACCCCTTGCGCAGCTGGGTGCCGTCGGTCAGGTCGGCGCCCGACAGACGGGTCTGGGCCGAGAACGCGATGGCCTCGGCCGTGTCGGCCATCGGCGCGTCGGCGCCGGGCTGGCGGCGGGCCAGCTCGACCAGGGACTTGCCCTCGGGCGTGTCGTCGGCGCGGCTGGCGGCCAGGGCGGCGCGGGCCAGATCGGCGGGCGAGACGCCCTGCGCCGGGATCAGCGCGTCGGCCATGCGGTTGCCGAAGGTGATCGTGCCGGTCTTGTCCAACAGCAGCACGTCCACGTCGCCTGCGGCCTCGACCGCGCGGCCCGATTTCGCGACCACGTTGGCGCGGGCCAGACGGTCCATGCCCGCGATGCCGATGGCCGACAGAAGCCCGCCGATGGTCGTGGGGATCAGCGTCACGAACAGCGCGGCCAGGAACACCACCGGGATCGAGATGCCCGAATAGCGCGCGAAGGGCTCCAGCGTGACCACCACGAAGAGGAAGATCAGCGTCAGGCCGGCCAGAAGGATGTTCAGCGCGATCTCGTTCGGGGTCTTGCCGCGTTCGGCCCCCTCGACCAGCGCGATCATGCGGTCGAGAAAGCTGCGGCCGGGTTCGGCGGTGACGCGCAGCACCAGCCAGTCCGACACGATGCGCGTGCCGCCGGTGACCGAGCTGAAATCGCCGCCGGATTCGCGGATCACCGGGGCGCTCTCGCCGGTGATGGCGCTTTCATCGACCGATGCCACGCCGCGCACCACCTCGGCATCGGCCGGGATGATGTCGCCCGCGCGGACCAGCACGATCTGGCCCTGCTTGAGGCTGGCGGAGGGCACCGTGGTCGCCGTCTCGGGCGCGGCATCGGGGCCGGAGAGGACCTGCACCATGGTCTCGGACTTGGTGGCGCGCAGGCTGTCGGCGCGGGCGCGGCCGCGGCCCTCGGCCAGGGCCTCGGCGAAGTTCGCGATCAGCACCGCGGCCCACAGCCAGACCGCGATCGGCACCGCGACGCCCGCGCCGGGCACGCCCAGCACCAGGTCGCGCAGGCCCAGCACGCTGACCATCAGCGCCACCACGGCGGTGGCGAAGATAACCGGGTTCTTCAGCAGCAGCCGCGGCGCCAGCTTGGCCACCGCCTGCCGGGCGGCGGCGGGGGCCAGCGCGCCCATCGAGGGAACGGGAAGCGAATGTTTCGACATTGCGAATGTGCCTTCAGAAGGTTTGCCCGCCCAGCATGGACACATGCTCGGCGATGGGGCCCAGGACCAGGGCCGGGAAGAAGGTCAGCGCGCCCAGGACCAGCACGGTGATGACCAGCAGCAGGACGAACAGCGGACCATGCGTCGGGAAGGTCCCCGCCGTGGCCGGCACCGGCGACTTCATCGCCAGCGAGCCGGCGACGGCCAGCATCGGCACGATGATCGCGTAGCGACCAAGCGCCATGGCGATGCCCTGCAGCGTGGTGTGGAACGGCGCCGCCGCGCCGAAGCCGCCGAAGGCCGAGCCGTTGTTGCCGGTGGCCGAGCTGTAGGCATAGAGGAGTTCCGACAGCCCGTGCGGCCCGGTCTCCTGCAGCGAGGCGAGGCCCGCGGGGATCACCGTCGACAGCGCGCTGAAGACCAGGATGCCCAGGGGCATCGACAGGAAGGCCAGGACCGACAGGGTGACCTCGCGCCCCTCGATCTTCTTGCCCAGGTATTCCGGCGTGCGCCCGACCATCAGGCCGGCCAGGAACACCGCCAGCACGACATAGAGGAGCATCCCGTAGAGGCCCGAGCCGACGCCGCCGAAGATCACCTCGCCGACCTGCATGTTCAGCATCATCACCAGACCCGACAGCGGCATGAAGCTGTCATGCATCGCGTTGACCGAGCCGTTCGACGCGGCGGTCGTGGCCTCGGCCCAGAGCACCGACAGGGTGGCGCCGAAACGGACCTCCTTGCCCTCCATGTTCGGGCCGGTGTTGCCGGTGGCCTGCGCCAGGGCGGGGCTGCCCGCCTGCTCGGGCAGGTTCATCGCCACAAGGCCCGCTACGAACAGCACGCCCATCGCCGCGAAGATCGCCCAGCCCTGCCGCCGGTCGCCGACCATGCGCCCGAAGAGGAAGCAGAAGGCGACCGGGATCAGCAGCAGATAGACCGTCTGGATCATGTTCGACAGGATGGTCGGGTTTTCCAGCGGATGGGCCGAGTTCACGCCGAAAAAGCCGCCGCCGTTCGTTCCCAGCTGCTTGATGGCGATCTGCGCCGCGGCGGGACCCTGGGCGATGACCTGGCTTGCGCCCTCCAGCGTGGTGGCGCGGACATAGGCCGAGAGCGATTGCGGCACGCCCTGCCAGATCAGCACCACCGCCGCCACGACCGACAGCGGCAGCAGGACATAGAGGACCGAGCGGACCATGTCGGTCCAGAAGTTGCCGAGCCGGCCGTCGCCCTTTGCGACGAAGCCGCGGATCACGGCCACGGCGACCGCCATGCCGGTCGCGGCCGAGACGAAGTTCTGCACCGTCAGCCCGACCATCTGCGACAGGTAGCTGAGCTGCACCTCGCCGGAATAGGCCTGCCAGTTGGTGTTGGTGACGAAGCTGATCGCGGTGTTGAAGGCCAGGTCGGGCGACATGGCCGCGATGCCTTCGGGGTTCAGCGGCAGGACGCCCTGCAGGCGCAGCACCGCATAGAGCGCGACGAAGCCCGCCAGGTTGAAGGTCAGCACCGCGCCCGCATAGGCCAGCCAGCCCTGCGGATGACGTGCGGCGGGACCGGCCGCGCCCAGGATCAGCCGTTCGACCGGCCGGGCGACGGCGCCCAGCCAGGGGCGCTGATCGGCATAGACGCGATGGAGATGCACGGCCAGCAGCCAGGCCAGCGCCGTGGTGACGGCCGCGTAGGCCGCATAGACGAGATATTCGGAGGACATGCGGATGAGCCCGTCAGAAGCGGTCGGGGCGCATCAGCGCCACCACCAGATAGCCGAGAAGGCCCGCCGCCACGGCCAGGCCCAGGACAAGGTCGAACATCGGGGCGCCTCAGATCCGGGCCAGCGCGCGCGCGGCGGCCAGGAAGATCAGAAAGCTGCCCGCGCCAAGCGCGAGATAGACGATGTCGGTCATGGGGCGATTCCCTTGCGGTTCAGATATGGCCCCAATCTGGTCCCTGCCCCCGTCAGGGTTCCATGCGCGATGCGCGGGCGCGCCGTAAGGATCGCGTAAGGACGGGCCGTCTCAGACCGGCAGGGGGCGCTGGTCGGCGATGGCCTCCATGGTGATGACCGATGTCACCGTGTCCAGCTCCATCCGCTCGATCAGGCGCTGATAGACGCGGTCGTAATCGTTCATGTCCGCCGCCACGACCTTCAGCATGTAGTCGTAATCGCCCGCGATCCGGTAGAAGTCGATGACCTCGGGGATGGCCAGGACCATGCGGCGGAACTCGGCCAGCCAGTCGCGGGAGTGGTGGCGGGTGCGGATCATCACGAAGACCGTCAGCGTCAGCCCCGCCCGGCCCGCATCGATCACCGCGCGCGTGCCGGTCAGCACGCCCGCCTCGCGCAGCGCGTGCAGGCGGCGCGCGCAGGCGGTCTGCGACAGGCCCACCCGTTCGGCCAGGTCGCGCTGCGACAGGGCGCCGTCCTGCTGCAGCGCCTGAAGGATGGCGCGGTCCAGGTGGTCCGGCGCGCTCATGCGACAGCCTGCTCCGGCAGGGGGTGAAAGCGCGCCGTGCGGGCATCGCCGCGATAGCGGTGGGCGTGGCGGTCGGCATCCTGCGGCAGGGCGGAGACGGCCTCCAGGATCAGGCGCTCCTTCTCCGGGGTCAGATAGGCCGACAGGTTCAGGCGCAGCCAGCCGGGCTTGGCGGTCTCCTCTCCGGAAAGGATCGCCTCGCGCAGCGCGTCCGACCGTGCCGCGTCGATCCCCAGCAGGGCGTGGGCATAGGGTCCCGCGCAGGCGCATCCGCCCCGCGCCTGGATGCCGTGCAGGTCCGACAGAAGCCGCGTCGCCAGCTGATGATGCACATGCCCGCCCTGCCCGTCGCCCAAGCGGATCGAGAAGATCGGCAGGCGCGGCGCCGTCGGGTGGCCCAGCAGCTCCAGCCGGGGCACCGCCGACCAGCGCGCCCGCGCCCGCGCCGCCAGATCCGCGTGCCGCGCATCCAGCCAGTCCTGGCCCACCGCCGCCTTGACCATCAGCGCCAGCGCCGCGCGGATGTCGCCGATGACATTGGGCGTCCCCGATTCCTCGCGCGCGGTCAGGTCGGTCGCATAGTCGTGGCCACGACCGGAGACGAAGCGCACCGTGCCGCCGCCCGGCTGGCCCGGCCTGGTGGCGCGCACCGCGTCCTGGCGCAGGACCAGGATGCCCGACGCGCCCGGCCCGCCCAGGAACTTGTGCGGAGACAGCACGACCGCGTCCTTGGCGTGATCGGTGCCCGAGGCCATGTCGATGGGCACATAGGGCGCCCCCGCGGCATAGTCCCAGACCGTGACCACGCCCGCCGCCCGCAGCATCCGCCCCACGGCCACCGTGTCGGTCAGGATGCCCGTCACGTTCGACACCGCCGACAGGGCCGCGACGCGCAGGGACCGGTCACGGGTCCGCTTCAGCGCCTCGGCCAGGGCAATGCGGCAGGGGCCGCCCTCCGGGGCCTCGGGCAGGGTGATGATCTCGGCGCCGCTCTCGCGCCAGGGCAGGATGTTCGAATGATGCTCGTAGGGGCCCAGCAGGACGACAGGGCGCGTGCTGGCGGCGACAGCCTGCGGCAGGCCCAGAAGATGGACCAGCCGGTTGACCCCCGCCGTGGCCCCCGCCCCCGCGAAAATCACCGAACAGTCCGGCCCCGCGCCCAGCATCGCGGCGATGCGCTGGCGCGCCTCGCGGCGCAGGCGCGTCATGAAGGCGCCGCAATAGGAGGCCTCGGTATGGCTGTTGGCGTAATAGGGCAGCACCTCGTCGCGGACGAAATCCTCGACCTGCGCCAGCGCACGCCCCGAAGCGGTGTAATCGGCATAGACCAGCGCGCGGGGGCCGAAGGGTCCGGGCAGTGCCACCCCCTCGCCGATGGTGCCGGCGCGCAGCCGTGCGGGAAGGTCGGGGCCGCCGAGGCTGGCGGCAAAGCGGTCGAGGGGCGTGGTCATGGCAAACATCCGTGCTGGGCTGCCCCGACGCTACCTCCGGCCTGCCTGGTCGAACAACGCCCCATCAGGCCGTGATCGACCTGAAATCGGTTCAAATGAAGCGTTGATGCGCCCATTCTGACGCATATGAACCGGAACTCAGTCCCCGGTGACCTGTGCGGCCACGGCCTCCGATCCCAGCATGTCGGCCAGGCTCAGCGATTCGATCAGGATCAGATAGGACCAGAATACCTCGGAGAAGACGCGGCGCAGGCGGCAGCTGGCCTCGTCGGTGCAGTCCTCGCAGCGCTGATAGGCGCGGCGCGACAGGCAGGGCAAGGGCGCGATCGGCCCGTCGATCAGCCGCAGCAGCTCCGAGATCGAGATGTCCTCGGGCCGCTTGATCAGCGTGTATCCCCCTGACCGCCCCCGGATCGAGGCGACGATGCCGGCATTGCGGATCTCCAGCAGGATCTGCTCCAAGAACCGCTTGGGCGTGCCCGAGCGGCGGGCGATGGCCTCGATGGTCAGCGCCTCGGCGCGGTCGCGGCGGGCCTCGTCGCCCAGAACCAGCAGGGCCTTCAGCGCGTATTTCATCTTCTGCGTGATCATGCCCGGCCCCCGACGCGTTGGTGTCGCCCGGATATAAGGCCGAACCGGGCCGTGCGAAAGAAAAGACGACCGCAATCCGTGCCTTTTTTCCGGGCTGTGTCGGACCGGTCGCGGCGGTCCGACATCTAAAAACGATAAAGGCGCTCGACAATATATTCTTTTGAGGCATTCTTCAGGAGAAAGGAATCGCCGCCATGACGCAATCCGCCGCCCTGGACCTGATCGACCGCAAGATCGTCGCCGCGCTGATGGCGGACGCGACCATGCCCATCGCCCAGATCGCCGACAAGGTCGGCCTGTCCCAGACCCCCTGCTGGAAGCGCATCCAGAAGCTGGAGACCTCGGGCGTGCTGACGGGCCGGGTCGCGCTGGCCGATCCGGCGCGGTTGGGCTTCGGGCTGACCGTCTTCGTGGGCATCGAGGCGCCCGATCACGGGCCCGAATGGCGCGCGGACTTCACCCGCGCGGTCGACACCCTGCCAGAGGTCATGGAGGCGTGGCGGATGGCAGGCGACATCGACTATCTGCTCCGCGTAGCGGTGCCCGACATGGCGGCCTATGACCGCTTCTACCGGCTGTTGACCGACGCCGTGCCGATCAAGAATGTCATCTCGCAATTCGCGATGGAGCGCGTGCGCCACACCACCGCCTATCCGGTGAACACCCGCGACCGGTAGAACGGCGTTCCCTTTCGGGGGCGAAGTTTGGAACCCAAATACACGACAAACATTATAGTGTTATGAGAGATAAAAGGAGCGATGCGATGACCAAGACCCTGATCGTCCCCGGCCTCGACGGCTCTCAGGCCCCGCACTGGCAGGACTGGTGGGCGCGCACGGACCCCGACGCCATGTTGCTGGAGATGGGCGACCCGAGCCGCCCCGTTCGCGAGGTCTGGGAGGCGACGCTGGCCGCGCATGTCATGGCGCATCCCGATTCGATCCTGGTGGGCCATTCGCTGGGCGCGGTGACCATCGCGCATCTGCTGGGCCGCTGGCCGGGCCTACGGGTGCGGGCCGCGCTGCTGGTCGCGCCCGCCGATCCGGTATTGTCCGAGCGCACGCGCCGCTTCGGCCGCCTGCCGCGCGAACGCTTCGACGTGCCCTCCGTCCTGGTGGCCAGCCGCAACGACCCGTGGATGTCCTTCGACCTCAGCCGCCAGATGGCCGACACCTGGGGCGCCGAGCTGCACGACATCGGCCATGCGGGCCACATCAACGCGGCATCGGGCTTCGGCCCCTGGCCCGCGGGCAAGGCGCTGCGCGATGGGCTGATCGCGGCCACGCAGCGGCCCAGCCTGCTGGCCCGCCTGCGCGGCGGCTGGCGCGGTGGCGAGGCACTGCGCGCCCGCCTGGCCTGACCCTGAACCCACAGTCACGGGAGAAACCCGATGTTCGACCTGCAGACCGAAGCCTTCCTGCGCCACGCCCACAGCCCCCAGCAGCGCCGCGCGGCCCGCGACCACGACACCAGCCCGGTCGTCCCGGTGCTGATCGCGCTCAGCTTCGCGATGTGGTGCGGCGTGCTGTTCGCCGCGCTCTGACCCCTTCACCCCGGAGACGCCCCATGAAGATCGACGCCCGCCCCGACATGCCCGCCGCCCATGCCGCGCACTGGCCCCATGTCGTCATCATCGGCGGCGGCGCCAGCGGGGTCCTGCTGGCCGCCCACCTGCTGCGCGATCCGCAGGCGGCGCTGCGCGTCACGGTCGTCGAAGGGCGGCACATGCTGGGCTGCGGCGTGGCCTATTCGACCAACGATCCGCGCCACCTGCTGAACACCCGCGTCGCGAACATGAGCGCCTTTCCTGACGAGCCCGACCATTTCCGGGCCTGGCTGGAACAGGGCGGGCATGCGGCGACGGGGGCGTGCTTTGTCAGCCGGGCGACCTACGGCGCCTACATGACGGCGCTTCTGGCGCCGCTGACGGCGGACGGGCGGCTGCGCTGCGTGCGCGCGACCTGCCTGCGGTTGACGCCCGCGAAGGGCGGGGTGGCGGCGCATCTGGACGACGGCCAGGTCATCCCCGCCGTCCGCGCGGTGCTGGCCACCGGCCACGCCCTACCCGAGGCCGACCCCGAGGGTCTGGTGCTGGGCGCATGGGAGGCCGCGCCGCCGCCGCCCTCCGGCGGGCGGGTGGTCATCGTCGGGTCGGGCCTGTCGATGGTCGATCAGGCGATCAGCCTGATGGCCTTGGGCCATCGCGGAGAGATCGTGGCCCTGTCGCGGCGCGCGCAGCTGCCCCGCGTCCATGCGCCGGGCCAGCCGCTTCCGCTGGACCGCGCCGAGATCCCCCTGGGCGCCCCGGTCAGCCGCCTGATGGCCTGGCTGCGCGCGCAGGTCCGCCGGGCCGAGGCCCAGGGCGGCACCTGGCGCGATGCGGTGGACGGGCTGCGCCCGCATCTGTCGGCGCTGTGGCGCGCCCTGCCCCATGCCGACCGCGCACGCTTCCTGCGCCATGCCGCGCCCTGGTGGGAGGTGCATCGCCACCGCCTGCCGCCCGAAAGCGCGGCCCCGCTGGAGGCCGCGCTGAAGGACGGCCGCCTGCGCCTCTTGGCCGGCAGCTTCGAGGGCGCCAGCCGCGACGGCACCATCCTGCGCGCCCATTGGCGCCCGCGCGGAGAGGACCGGGTGCTGAGCCTGGATGCCGCGCGGATCGTCGATTGCCGGGGCATCCGCCGCGATCCGCGCCGCAACGCGACGCCGCTGATCGCGGACATGCTGACGCGCGGGGCTGCGCGCATCGATCCGCTGGCGCTCGGGCTGGACGTGACGCCCGACTGCGCGGTGATCGACGCGGCCGGACGGCCCGATCCGCGCATCCGCGCCATCGGCCCGGCCAGCCGCGCGGCCTTCTGGGAGGTCACGGCCATTCCCGACATCCGCGAACAGGCCGCGCGCGTGGCGCAGGCGCTGCGCGCGGAGCTGGTGCGGGTGCCGGCCTAGGCCTGCGACACCAGCAGCTTGTCGATGCGGCGGCCGTCCAGGTCGACGACCTCGATCCGCCAGCCCGGCAGGTCGACATGGGCGCCGACCTCGGGCAGCACGCCCGCCAGGTCCAGCACCAGGCCCGCGACGGATTCATAGTCGCGGTCCTCGGGAAGGGTGATGCCCAGCAGGTCGGCGAACTCGTCCACGGGCATCCAGCCCGCGATCAGCCAGCTGCCGTCCTCACGGCGCACGGCCTTGGGCTCGTCCTCGCCCGGATCGGGAAAGTCGCCCGCGATCGCCTCCAGCACGTCCATGGCGGTGATCACGCCCTCGAAATTGCCGTATTCGTCGAAGACCAGCAGCATATGCGCGGGCGATGACTTCAGCTGTTCGATCACGTTCAGCGCGGGCAGGCCGTCGCGGACCACCGGAACGGGCTGGATCAGGCTGCGCAGGTCGGTGTCGGTATCGTCCTTCAGGCGGATCAGGTCGCGCGCATGGATCACGCCCACGATGTCGTCATCCGCGCCGTCGCGCAGCAGCACCCGCGAACGGTGCCCCGCGCGGAGGATCTGCGCCAGCGCCTCGGGTCCGGCATCGGCATCCGCGATCAGCACCTCGCGGCGCGGCGTCATCAGCCCGCGCGCGCTGCGGTCGGCGATGCGCATGACGCCGGCGATCATCTCGTTCTCTGCAGGCTCGATCACGCCGGCGCTGTGGGCCTCGGCCAGCATGACCTTGATCTCCTCGTCCGACATGCTGCTCTCGGCCTTGCCGGACTGGCCCAGAAGCGCCAGGACCACACGGCCCGACCGGTCCAGCACCCAGACCACCGGCGCGGCGATGCGCGAGATCAGCCGGATCAGCGGCGCGATGCGCGCGGCCACGGACTCGGGCGCGCGAAGGGCGATCTGCTTGGGTACCAGCTCTCCCACGATCAGCGACAGATAGGTGATGGCCACGACGACACCGCCCACGGCCAGCGTGTTGGCCAGCGCGGGCTGCATGCCCCCCGCCACCAACGCGGCCGACAGACGCGTGCCCAGGGTGGCGCCCGAGAAAGCACCCGACAGCACGCCGACCAGCGTGATGCCGATCTGCACGCTGGACAGGAAGCGGCCCGGATCGGCCGCCAGGTCCAGCGCGATGGCCGCCCCCCGGCTGCCCTGTTGGGACATTGTCTTGAGGCGTGCAGGTCGCGCCGAGACGATGGCCAGTTCGGACATGGCAAGAATGCCGTTGAACAGGGTCAACAGCAGGACGATGGCGATTTCAAAATACATGGGACTTTCGTCAGGTGATGGAAGGCGGCCTTACGGGCCGGCCCTGATCCGCAGATTAGGGCAGCATCACCGATCGGGCCAGCGGAAATCACGGGATTTCGCGCCATGACCGCATTTCCGCGCATCGAACGCGGCAAATACGAAAGCGCGCCGCAGGGGCGGCGCGCCGGTTGGCGGATCGGGCGTAGGACCGATCAGATATGCGTCGGGAAGCTGTCGCGTCGGATGCCCAGCTGCTTGAGGCTGGCATCGGCGGGGCGACGGTGGGCCCGGACGGCACGCGCGGCCTCGAGGCTGGCGCCGAGGGTGTCCAGAGCCGACAGGATGCGGGTCCAGGCGTTGCGCAGGGTGGTCATTTCAATCTCTCTTTCTGTCATCTGGTGACAGGAGGGATATCGGGTCCGACCACCCATTCTGCAATGCGGCATTGGGAAGACCCGCCTTGCAGCAGGTGCATAGCCCGGCCCGCATCGGGGCCGGGCCGCGGGGTCAGTCTTCGTCGGCGGCCATCTGGCTCAGGACCTGGCCCTTGCCGCGGGCGCGCATGATCATCGGCACGATCAGCGCGAAGGCCGCCACCGCGATCAGCCCGGCCGAGACCGGCGTCGAGACCAGCGTGGTCACATCGCCCTGGCTGATCGACAGCGCGCGGCGCAGCTGCTGTTCGGCCATCGGTCCCAGGATCAGGCCCACGACCACGGGCGCGATCGGATAGCCGTAGAGGCGCATCAGATAGCCCATGACGCCGAAGATCAGCAGCATCGACAGCTCGATCGGGGACGGGTTCGCGCCGATCGTGCCAAGCGTGGCGAAGCACAGGATGCCCGCATAGAGCCACGGCCGCGGGATGGTCAGCAGCCTCACCCACAGCCCGATCAGCGGCAGGTTCAGCACCACCAGCATCACGTTCGCGATCAGCAGCGACGCGATCAGGCCCCAGACCAGGTCCGGGTTGGTCGCAAAGAGCAGCGGTCCCGGCTGAAGGCCGAACTGCTGGAAGCCCGCCAGCATGATCGCCGCCGTCGCCGTCGTCGGCAGGCCGAGCGTCAGCAGCGGCACCAGCGTTCCGGCGGCGCTGGCGTTGTTCGCGGCCTCGGGTCCGGCGACGCCCTCGATGGCGCCGTGGCCGAACTCCTCGGGGTGCTTGGCGGCACGTTTCTCTGCTGCATAGGACAGGAAGGTGGCGATGTCGGCACCGCCCGCCGGCATGGCGCCGATGGGAAAGCCGATGAAGGTGCCGCGCAGCCAAGGCTTCCACGACCGCTTCCAGTCGCTGACCGTCATCCAGACCGACCCCTTGACGGCGATCACCTTGTCCTCGACGCCGAAGCGATTGGCGGCGACGATCATCGCCTCGCCCACGGCGAACAGCGCCACGGCCAGGGTCGTGACCTCGATCCCGTCCAGCAGCTGCGGGACGCCGAAGTCCAGGCGCGCCTGTCCGGTCAGCTGGTCGATGCCGATCAGCGACAGCGACAGGCCGATGAACAGCGAGATCAGCCCCTTGCGCGCGCTGTCCCCGAAGGCCGAGGACACGGTGACGAAGGCCAGCACCATCAGCGCGAAATATTCGCGCGGCCCGAAGGTCAGGGCCAGCTTGACCACGGTCGGCGCGACGAAGGCCAGCAGCAGCGTGGCGATCAGGCCCGCGACGAACGAGCCGATGGCCGCGGTGGCCAGCGCCGGGCCGCCGCGTCCGGCGCGGGCCATCTTGTTGCCCTCCAGCGCGGTCACGATGGAGGCGCTCTCGCCGGGCGTGTTCAGCAGGATCGACGTGGTCGAACCACCATACATGCCGCCGTAATAGATGCCCGCGAACATGACCAGCGACCCGGCCGGGTCCAGCCCGTAGGTCACCGGCAGCAGCAGCGCCACGGTCAGCGCCGGCCCGATGCCGGGCAGCACGCCCACGGCGGTGCCAACGGTCACGCCGATCAGCGCATAGAGCAGGATCATCGGGTCGGTGGCGACCATCAGGCCCTGAAACAGATATCCGAACGTGTCCATGCCCCTAGCCCCCCGTGATCAGACGTTCCAGCGGACCGGCCGGCAGGCTGAGGTTCAGAAGCTGGGAGAAGACAAGGTAGATGGTCCCGGCAAAGACCAGCCCGATGGGCAGGGTCAGCAGAAGGTTGCGCTTGCCGAAGGCCCGCGCGGTCGCCGCGAACAGCAGCGCGGTCGAGATGACGAAGCCCGCCGTGTTCAGCAGCGCCAGCTGCGCCGCCAGGCCGCCGATGATCCAGGCGATGGGCGCGGGGTCCTGGGCGGGCCGCTCGGACGGACCCTCGCGGAAGGCCGCGACGACGGTCCAGGCCGAGAGGCCCAGCAGGCACCACGCGATCCAGCGCGGGACGTCGGCCGGGCCGACGCCGGAATAGCCCCGGTTCTGCGGCAGGCCTGCGACGTCGCGGAAGATGACGACCGCGATCAGCGCAAGCACCGCCGCCACGGTCAGCGCCGCCCCGTCGGGGCGGCGTCTCGTGTCCGGGGCCTGGCTCATTCGACCAGCCCGATGTCCTTGAGGACCGCGGCCGTGGTGGCGATGTCCTGCTCCAGCTGGGCGTTGAACTCGTCGCCCGCCAGATAGGTGTCGGACCAGCCCTTGGACGCCAGCGCCTCCTGCCAGGCGGCCGATTTCGCCATCGTCTCGATGTCGGCGGCGATCGCGGCCTGGTCCTCGGCCGAGAGGCCCGGCGCGGCGGCGACCATGCGCCAGTTCTGCAGCACCACGTCCAGACCCGATTCGCTCAGCGTGGGCGCGTCGATGCCCTCGATCCGCTCCTCGGAGGTGACGGCCAGGATGCGCAGCGTGCCGGCATCGGCCTGCGGCTTGAACTCGCCCACCGACGAGATGCCCGCGGTGACCTGGTTGCCCAGGATCGCGGCCAGCGCCTCGCCGCCGCCCGAATAGGCGATGTAGTTGATGGCGGTCGGATCGACGCCCGCGGCATTGGCCAGCAGGCCCACCGCGATGTGGTCCGCGCCGCCCGCCGAACCGCCGGCCCAGCTGACGGAACCCGGATCGGCCTTCAGCATCTCGACCAGCTGGTTGATGTCCTGGATCTCGGACGCAGTCGGCACCACGATCGCCTCGTATTCGCCGGTCAGGCGGGCGATGGGCGTCACGTCGGCCAGCGACACGGGCGAGGCGTTGGTCAGGATCGCGCCGACCATGACATAGCCGCCCACGATCAGCTGGTCGGCCTTGCCGGCCGCCTGCGACGCGAACTGCGCCAGACCGACAGTGCCGCCGGCGCCGGGCACGTTCTGGACCTGCACCGAATCGGAGATGCCTTCGGCCTGCAGGACCTCCTGCATTGTGCGGGCGGTCTGGTCCCAGCCACCGCCGGGCGCCGCGGGCGCCAGGATGGTATAGTCGGTGGCCAGCGCGGGAACGGCCAGAGCGGCCGTGAACAGGCCCGCAAGGAATGCGTGTTTCAAGGTAGTCCTCCCCTATTGGCCGGGCCTCCACCCGGCAGGGGCCACCTTGGCACGCGAACCTGTCACAAAGCTGACATCGCGGCCATCAATCCGCAGCGGGACCCGGATCGGGTGCCAGGGCCTGCTGCCAGCGGCTGATCAGCCGGGCGCGGCGGGACTGGTCCAGATAGGCCAGCAGGCCGGGGCTGATCGCGACGGGGCGCAGCTGCGCGCCAAGCGCGGGGGGCAGGTTTCCGGCCGTGGCCCCGATCTCCAGGCTGACGGCGGGCAGGCGCAGCTCCTCGGCCAGGATGGTCTGGCCCTCGCGCGACATCAGGAAGGCCAGGAAATCCGCGCCCAGATCCGGCCGCGCCGCCGCGCGGGGCACCAGCGCCACCCGCGACACCACCACCGTGAAGTCGCGCGGGAGCAGCAGGCCCAGGTCCGGCTCCTGCCGAGCCCGGTCCGCGGCATAGGAGCCGAGGATGTTGTAGCCCACCGCCAGCCGTCCGTCCGCGACCCGGTCCAGGATCTCGCGCGAGGTGGCGAACTGCTGCACGCCCGCGCGCCCCATCGCCGCGCCCAGGTTCCAGATGTCGAAGAAATGCTCCTGATCGCGGGCCAGGAACAGATAGCCCACGCCGGACCGCGCGATGTCATAGGTGCCGATGCGCCCCTGCACCTGCGGACCGCCCCGCTCCAGCCAGTCCAGCAGCTCGAACCGGGTCGCCGGGGGCGCGCGGTCGCGGAAGCTGGGCCGGTGATAGACCAGAACCGCGGGCTCGAAGGTGATCGCGTAGGCCGTGTCGCGCCAGTTCGCCCAACGCGGCCACTCCTCCGAGGCGGGCGTGGGCACGGCCATGGCATAGCCGTCATTGGCCAGCTTGACCTGCAGGTCCATCGCGCTGGAGAAGGCCAGGTCGGCCGTGCGTCCGCCGTCATCGGTCTCCTGCGTGACGCGGGCGAAGATCTGGCCGGTGAGCAGATCCTGAAACTCGACCGTGACGCCGGGATGGCGGGCCTGGAACCCCTCGATCAGCGGCCGGGCCAGATCCTCGTCCAGCGACATGTAGAGCCGCAGCCGGTCCGCCCCGCCGCCCTGCGGCGCGGGAAAGGTCAGCACCTGCGCCGCCGCCGCACCGGCGGTCAGCATCAGCGTCAGCAGCAGGGGAATCGCGCGGGCCAGCATGGTCCCATCGTGGCACCGCCGGGGCCTGGGGGGCAAGCGCGCCCTTGCCCCCCGGCGCGCCCCCGCCCTAAGATCGCGCCGGGGGGACAGGACATGCGCATTCTGCTGGTCGAGGACAACGCCGCCCTGGCGGACGGGCTGGTGCAGCTGCTGTCCGGGGCGGGCCATGCGGTCGATCACGTCGATGACGGCGCTTCGGCCGAGGCGCTGATCGCGGCGGAGCGGTTCGATCTGGTGATCCTGGACCTGAACCTGCCGCAGATGGACGGGCTGGAGGTGCTGCGCCGCATGCGCCAGCGCCGCGACCCGGCGGCGGTGATGATCCTGACCGCCCGTGGCACGCCCGAGGAGCGCGTGCGCGGCCTGGACCTGGGCGCGGACGACTATCTGGTCAAGCCGTTCGAGATCACCGAGTTCGAGGCCCGCGTCCGCTCGCTGCTGCGCCGCCAGGCGGGGCTGCGCGCGGCCGAGGTCACCATCGGCGGCGTCATGCTGGACCTGATCGCGCGGCGGTTCCTGGCGCAGGGCCAGCCCATCGACCTGCCGGCGCGCGAACATGCGCTGCTGGAACTGCTGTTCATGCGCGCGGGCAAGGTCGTGCCCAAGGACGTGATCATGCAGTCCATGACATCGCTGGACGACACCCTGTCCGACAACGCGATCGAGCAATATGCCAGCCGCCTGCGCCGCCGCCTGGCCCCGCACGGGGTGCAGCTGCGCACCGCGCGCGGCATCGGCTATTACATCGACAAGGGCGTCTAGGCCTTGGGCTCGCTGCGCCACCGCCTGCTGGGCTGGCTGCTGGCGGCGACGGCGGCCCTGGGCAGCCTGGCGCTGGCCGATACCTGGTCCGAGGCCGTGGCGACCGCCCGCGCCGTTTCCGACCGGGTGCTGGCCGGATCGGCCCTGGCCATCGCCGAACGGGTGACGGTCGCCGACGACGCGCAGCTGCAAGCCGACATCCCCTATTCCGCGCTGGAGATGCTGACCTCGACCGCGCAGGACAGCGTCTTCTATCGCGTGGACGGGCCGGACGGGTTCATGACCGGCTATGCCGACCTGCCGGTGGCCGAACCGCAGGGCGACGGCGCGGGCTATGCCGACGCCGATTTCGCGGGCGCGCCGATCCGGGTCATCACCCTCGCGCGCACGGTCTCCACCGGCATCGAATCGATCCCCTTCCGCGTCACGGTCGCGGAATCAAAGCTGGCGCGGAACCAGCTGTCGCGCGCGATCCTGCTGCGCTCGGCCGCGCGGCTGGCGCTGATGATCGGGGGCGCGGCGGCGATCATCTGGATCGCGGTGCCGCTGGCGCTGCGGCCGCTGAACAGGCTGGGGGGCGTGATCGGGGCGCGCCGGACGGACGACCTGTCCCCCCTGCCCGCCGATGTCCCGCAGGAGGTGCAGGGGCTGGTGGGCGCGATGAACTCGTTCATGACGCGGCTGGACACGGCGCTGGCGGCGCTGCGCAACTTCACCGGCAATGCCAGCCATCAGCTGCGCACCCCCCTGGCGGTGATCCGCACGCAGCTGGTCCTGGCGCAGCGGGCGGGCGACGACCGTGCCGTGCGCGCAGCCGTGGCCAAGGCCGATGCGGCGCTGTCGGATGCCGAACGCATCCTGGCGCAGCTGCTGCTGCTGGCGCGGGTCGATGCGGCGGCGGGCCATCCGATGGCCGCGGCCCTGGATGCCGAGGCGCTGGCGCGCGACCTGACCGCCGCGATGATCCCGCGCGCCGCCGATGCGGGGATCGACCTGGGCTTCGACGGCCAGCCCGCCACCGTCCGGGCCGAGCCGGTGCTGCTGACCGAGGCGCTGAAGAACCTGCTGGACAACGCGCTGGCCTATGCCGGGCCGGGGGCCGAGATCACCGTCAGCGTCACCCGACAGGGCACTGATGCCGTGATCGCGGTCGAGGATGACGGGCCGGGCATCCCCGCCGCGGCCATGGCGCGGCTGACCTCGCGCTTTGCCCGCGGGGCTGAGGCTCCGGCGCGGCCGGGGGGCAGCGGTTTGGGTCTGGCCATCGTGACCGAAATCGCGCAGCTGTTCGGCGGCGGCTTGGCGCTGTCGCCGGGGCGGTCGGGACGCGGGCTGCGCGCAGAGCTGCGCCTGCCCGCGGCCTAGTCCTGCGCGCGCAACACGCGGGCCGGGCGCGCGGCCAGCGGGCGCCAGGCGAAGATCAGCCCTGCCGCGACAGTCGCCACGATGCCCCCCGCCACGATCGGCAGCGCCGAACTCAGGTCGAACCGATAGGGCACCTCCATCACGAAGCGGCTGACCGCCCATCCCGCGATGCCCCCGCCCAACAGCGCGACCAGCCCCGCCGCGGCCCCCATCAGCGCTTGGCGCAGCGCAAAGCTGCGCAGGATCAGCGCCCGCGACGCGCCAAGCGTCTTCAGGATTGCGGCCTCATAGACGCGGGCGCGCTCGCCCGCCGCCGCAGCCCCGATCAGCACGACAAAGCCCGTGACCAGCGTGGCGCCCGCAGCCCAGGCCACCGCCGCCGCGATCCCCGCCAGCGCGTCCGAGGCGCGGTCGATCGCCTCGGCCACCGGAATGGCGGTGATGTTCGGGAAACGGTTGCCCAGATCGCGCAGGATCGGCGCCTCGGCCGCCGGATCGGCATGGACGGTGGCGATGTGGGTGTGCGGCGCGCCAGCCAGCGCACCGGGGTTCAGCGCCATGATGAAGCCGATGCCCGCATCGCTGAAATCCACCACCCGCAGGTTGGCGATGGTCGCGGTGATGTCGCGGCCCAGGATGTTCACGGTGACGGTGTCGCCCAGGTCCAGGCCGATCTCGGTCGCGATCTCGTCGGACAGGCTGACCAGCGGGGGGCCCGCGTAATCCTCGGGCCACCACGCGCCGCGGGTGATCTGGGTGCCGGGCGGCGGGGTCGCGGCATAGGTCACGCCCCGGTCGCCGCGCAGCACCCAGTGATCGCCCGCGACCTCGCGCGCAGGGCGGCCGTTCAGCTGCGTGACGATGCCGCGCAGCATCGGCGCGGTCTGGACCTCGGCCACCAGCGGATCGTCCCGCAGACGGGCCAGGAACGGGTCCAGCTGATCGGGCTGGATGTCCAGGAAGAAATAGCTGGGCGCGCGTTCGGGCAGTTCCGTCGCGATGGCCTGGCGCAGGTTCGACGAGACCTGCCCCACCGCCGCCAGCACCGTCAGGCCCAGGCCCAAGGACAGGATCACCGACAGCGCCTCGCTGCGCGGTCCGCCGATGGCCGCCAGCGCCAGCCGCAGCGCCGGTCGGCGCCGCGCCAGCCGCGCCCCCGCCCCCGCCGCGCGCCGGACCAGCGCCGCCGCTCCGGCCAGCACCACGAACGCCGCCACCACGCCCCCCGCCATGCCGAGCGTCAGCCCCCACAGCCCCGAGAACAGCGCCGCCAGCCCCACCAGAGCGACCAGTGCCGCGACGATCATCGCCAGATAGCGCCGCCCGGGCCAGCCGCCCCCGGAGGCATCCGCGTCGCGGAACAGCGTCGCCGCCCGGACACGCCGCGTGCGCGCCAAGGGCCACAGCGCAAAGACGAAGGCGGTCAGCAGCCCATAGACCGCCGCCTGCGCCAAGGGACCGGGATAGAGGCCGAACTCCGCCGGCACCGGCAGGCGCGCCGTCAGCAGCGGCGCCAGCGCCAAGGGCACCGCCGCCCCCAGGATCAGCCCCGCCGCCACGCCGATCGCGGTCACCGCCCCGATCTGCAGCAGATAGACCTGAAAGATCGTGCGCCCCGACGCGCCGAAGGTCTTGAGCACGGCGATGGTCTCGGTCTTGCGGGACAGATGGGCGCGCACCGCGGCCGACACGCCGACCCCGCCCACGGCCAGCCCGGTCAGCCCGATCAGCACCAGGAACGCGCCGATGCGGTCCACGAAACTGTCGATGCCCGGCGCGCCGCGGCGGCTGTCGCGCCAGCGCGCGCCGCTGTCGGGGAAGGCCGCGCGCCAGTCGGCCCGCAGCGCATCCAGATCGGTCCCCGGCGGCAGCGCAAGTCGGTAGTTGCTGTCGTAGAGCGTGCCCGCGCCCAGCAGATCGCTGTCGGCCAGCGCCTCGCGCCGGACCAGGGTGCGGGGGCCGAAGCCGAAGCTGGCCGCGCCCGCATCGGGTTCGCTGACCAGCCGCGCGGTCAGCACGAAATCCTGCGTCCCAAGGCGGAACACGTCGCCTGACGACAGCCCCAGCCTGTCGGCCAGCAGCGGCGCCATGACGCCCCCCGGCAGCCCCTGCGGGGTCTGCCCCAGAGCCTCGGCCAGCGGCATGGGCGGGTCCAGCACCGCCTGACCCAGCAGCGGCCAGGCCGCGTCGACGCCCTTGACCTGGGTCAGGGCGCGTTCGGAGGCATCCCCCTGCCCGACGACCGCCATGGACCGGAAATCCACGATTTCCGAAAGGGTTACGGCCCGATCCTCCAGCCAGTCGAGCTCCTCGGGGCTGGCAAAGCGATAGGTCAGCTGCACCTCGGCATCGCCGCCCAGCAGGGTCGCCCCCTGCGCGGTCAGCCCCGCCTGGATCGCCGCGCGCACCGAACCCACAGCGGCGATAGCGGCCACGCCGAGCGCCAGGCAGGTCAGCAGCACCCAGAACCCGCGCAGGCCCCCGCGCAGGTCGCGCCGCGCCAGCCGGGCCGCCAGCGCGAGGCTCATGCCGCGGCCTCGGCGGCCAGACGGCCGTCGGCCAGGCGGATCACCCGGTCGCAGCGCCGCGCCAGGTCCGGGTCATGCGTGACCAGCACCAGCGTCGCGCCATGATCGGCGCGCAGCCCGAACAGCAGGTCCATGATCGCCTGCCCCGTCGCCCCGTCCAGATTGCCGGTGGGTTCGTCCGCCAGCAGGATCGCCGGGCGCGGCGCGGCGGCGCGGGCCAAGGCCACGCGCTGCTGCTCTCCGCCTGACAGTTGCGCGGGGTAATGGTCGCGCCGCGCGCCAAGACCCACGCGGTCCAGCTCTGCCGCCGCGCGGGCAAATGCGTCTGGCGTACCGGCCAGCTCCAGGGGCGTCGCGACATTTTCAAGCGCGGTCATGGTGGGGATCAGGTGGAAGGACTGGAACACGACCCCCATATGGAACAGACGAAAGCGCGCCAGCGCATCCTCGTCCAGCGCGGTCAGGTCCTGACCCATCGCCTGGACCAGGCCGCCCGTGGCGCGTTCCAGACCGCCCATCAGCATGAGGAGCGACGACTTGCCCGATCCCGAAGGACCCACCAGCCCGACCGTCTCTCCGCGTTCGACCTGCAGCGACAGGCCGCGCAGGATCGGGACCGGCCCGGCATTGCCCTGCAACGTCAGATGCGCATCGGACAGGCGGATCACGGGGTCGGCCATCGGGTCGCTCCTTCGTCGCGGTCTGGGTGTCGGGGCACGATATGGTCGGCCCGCCCGCGAAGGCAACCGCCTGACGGCCGCCGTCGCGGCGCTGGCGGTCACCATCGCGGCATCATGGGCAGCCCCTGCTGACGCAGAGACGCTGCGCCTGACCGCGATGGGCGACAGTCTGACGCAGGGATACGGCCTGCCGCAGGATCAGGGGTTCGTGCCCATGCTGGAGGCGTGGCTGCGCGAGCGCGGCCATGACGTCGCGGTGACCAATGCGGGCGTGTCGGGGGACACCACCGCGGGGGGTGCCGCGCGGATCGACTGGACGCTGGCGGACGGGCCCGACGCGATGATCGTGGCGCTTGGCGGCAACGATCTGTTGCGCGGGATAGACCCGTCCTCCAGCCGCGCGAACCTGGCGGCGATCCTGGACAAGACGCAGGCGGCGGGGGTGCCCGTGCTGCTGGCGGGCCTGCCCGCGCCGGGCAATTACGGCCCCGATTTCAAACGCGACTTCGAGGCGATGTATGCCGATCTAGCCACTGAATACGACGCGGTGCTGGTCCCCGACTTCCTGGGACCGATCGGAGAAAAGGCCACGCAGGGCCTGTCCCTGTCGGACCTGATGCAGGACGACCGCATCCACCCCAACGCGCGCGGCGTCGAACAGATCGTGGATGCGATCGGCCCCAAGGTCGAGGAGCTGCTGGCCCGCGCGGATCAGTAGCGCGCGGCCATCTCCGGCAGGGACATCGGGCGCAGCTTGTCGGCGTTGCCGGCGGTGCCGAAGGCCTCGAACCGGTCGCGGCAGACCTGGGCCATCATCGCCATCGCGGGCTTCAGATAGGCGCGCGGATCGAACTCGGCCGGGTGTTCGGCCATCACGCGGCGGATCGCGGCGGTCATCGCCAGGCGGTTGTCGGTGTCGATGTTCACCTTGCGCACGCCGTGGCGGATGCCGCGCTGGATCTCCTCGACCGGGACGCCCCAGGTCGGGCGGATGTCGCCGCCATGGGCGTTGATGATCGCCTGCAGATCCTCGGGGACCGAGCTGGAGCCATGCATCACCAAATGGGTGTTGGGCAGGCGGCGATGGATCTCCTCGATCACGTGCATGGCCAGGATGTCGCCATCGGGCTTGCGCGTGAACTTGTAGGCGCCGTGGCTGGTGCCCATGGCGATGGCCAGGGCGTCCACGCCGGTCTCCTCGACAAAGCGCACGGCCTCGTCCGGGTCGGTCAGCAGCTGCTCCTCGGAGAGCTTGCCCTCGGCGCCGTGGCCGTCCTCGGCGTCGCCCATGCCGGTCTCAAGGCTGCCCAGAACGCCCAGCTCTCCTTCGACCGACACGCCGCAGGCATGGGCCATCTCGGTCACGCGGCGGGTGATGTCGGCGTTGTAGGCGTAATCGGCGGGCGTCTTGCCGTCCGATTTCAGCGATCCGTCCATCATCACGCTGGTGAAGCCGTTCTGGATCGCGGTGGCGCAGGTCTCCAACCCGTTGCCATGGTCCAGATGCATGCAGATCGGGATGTCGGGATAGGCCCGCGCCAGGCCCGCGATCAGCCCGGCCAGCACCGCGTCATTGGCATAGGCCCGCGCGCCGCGGCTGGCCTGCAGGATCACCGGGCTGCGCGTGGCCTGGGCCGCCTGCATGACCGACAGGCCCTGCTCCATGTTGTTGATGTTGAAGGCGGGCACGGCATAGTCATGCTCGGCCGCGTGGTCCAGAAGCTGGCGCAGGGTGATCATCGGCATGGGATGTTATCCTTGAAGGGCGGCGTGAAGCGCGTCGATTTCCTCGGACGCGCCGAAGAACAGGGGGGTGAAGTCATGCGGCCCGCGCGGCACGCGGTCCAGGATCGGGCCATGCCCGTCGGTCGCGCGGCCCCCGGCCTGTTCGATCAGAAAGGCGATGGGCACGCATTCATAGATCAGCCGCAGCCGGCCGTCGCCGTATCCGGGCCGCGCATCGGCGGGATAGAGGAACGCGCCGCCTTTCAGCAGGATGCGGTGCAACTCGCCCACGGCGGCGGCCAGCCAGCGCATGTTGAAGTCGCGCCCGCGCGGCCCGTCGCGTCCCGCGCGCAGATCGCGCGCCCAGGCCTGCAGGCCCGGCGCCCAGTGGCGCTCGTTCGAGGCGTTATAGGCGATGGTCGAGGCCTGGGGCTTCAGCCGCAGGTTCTGGCGGCTGACGCGGAAGGCCTGGGCCTCCGCGTCCCAGGTCGCGACATGGACGCCCGCGCCGGTGGACCAGCCGAAATCGACCGAATGACCGAAGGAGGCGTATCCCGCCGCCACCACCGCCCGGCCCGTGCGCGCGAACCCCTGCGGGTCGGCGGGCAGGATGCTGAACAGCATCCCCAGGGGCGCGCCGATGCCGATGCTGCCCGAGCCGTCGATCGGGTCGATCGCCACGTCGAAGGCGCCGCCGTCGTTCAGCAGAATGACGTCCAGCGCCTCCTCGGACAGGACCTGGCGCACGCCCGCCGCGCGCAGGGCGGCGATCATGTGGTCATGGGCCGCGACGTCCAGTGCCTTCTGCCGGTCGCCGCTGTCGTTGGTGCCGACGATGGCCTCGGGGTCGCCATGCAGGCGCCCCGCCGCCAGCCGCGCGGCCAGGGGCGGCAGCGCGCCCGCGATGGCCGCCACGATGGCCGCCGCGCCCTCGCGCGCCAGCACATCGTCCAGCAGCGGCCCCGTCGCGGGCCCGTCCGTCGGCAGGCGCAGCATCAGAGCCCTGCGTATTTCGCGCCGACCGCGTCGATGGCGGCCACGTTGCCCGCCGACTTGCCGTTGCGGTCGAAGTTCCGGGTCTGCGCCAGCCAGGCATCGGCGATGGCCTTGGCCAGTTCGGGTCCGATGACGCGGGCGCCCATGGTGATGATCTGCGCGTCGTTCGACAGGGCGGCGCGTTCGGCCGAATAGGTGTCATGCGTCAGGGCGGCGCGGATGCCGGGCACCTTGTTGGCCGCGATGCAGACGCCGATGCCCGTGCCGCAGACCAGGATGGCGCGGTCATAGGTGCCGTCCATGACCTGGGCGGCCACCCGGTCCGACAGGTTGGCATAGAAGGCGTCGGGGCCTTCGTCGGTGCGGCTGATTTCCGACACCTCAAAGCGGTCCTTGAGGTGGTCGGCCAGCACCTTGGCCAGACCTTCGCCCGCGCTGTCCCCTGCGATTGCCAGTTTCATGCGTTCTCTCCGATGGTTGCGGCGCAGCGCGCCAGGATGTCCAGATAGCCGTTCACGTCCCAGGCCGACCGCCCGATGAACAGCCCGTCGATATGCGGGCAGGCGATCAGTTCCGCGCAGTTGCCCGGATTGACCGACCCGCCGTAAAGACACGGCACAGGGCGGCCCAGCACGTCCTGCGCGACCGCGATGATCTCGGCCTGCCGCGCGTCGGCGTAATCCGAGGTCGCGGGGATGCCGTTCGCGCCGATCGCCCAGACCGGCTCATAGGCCAGGAGGATCGGGGCGTCGGAGCCGGCAACCGGCTCCAGCGCGGCGCGGACCTGGGTCTCCAGAACCTCGGCCGCACGGCCCGCCTCGCGCTCGGCCAGGGTCTCGCCGATGCAGATCAGCGGGATCAGGCCGTGGCGGACGGCGGCGGCGGTCTTGAGGCCCACGGTCCCGTCCGTCTCTCCGAAATGCTCGCGGCGTTCGCTGTGGCCCAGCTCCACGATGTCCAGCCCGCAATCGGTCAGCATCACGGGGCTGATCTCTCCGGTCCAGGCGCCCGCGTCGTCCCAATGCATGTTCTGCGCGCCGACCTTGACGTCGGTTTCCGACAGAGCCTCGGCCACCTGGCGGCAGGCGGTGAAGGGCGGGATGACGAAGCGCTGGATGCCCGCGGGCGCGGGCGTGCCGCGCAGGCCGTCGGCGAATGTCATCGCCTCGGCCAGGGTCTTGTTCATCTTCCAGCTGGTGCCGATCCAGAACGGGGTCATGCGGGGTCCTTTGCGATGGTCAGCGCGATGCCCGCCCGGTCGATCGCGGCGCGATCCTCGGGCGCGGGGGGCGCGTCGGTGATGATGGCGTCGAATTCGGTCAGGTCGGCCAGCGCATGCAGCGCGCTGCGCCCGAAGCGCGCGTGGTTGACCAGCAGCACGCTGCGTTCCGCCGCGTGCATCATCGCGCGCTTGGCCCGGACCGCGTTGTCGTCCATGTGGAAGGCCCGCAGCCCCGCCACCGCGGGGGTCGAGATGAAGGCCAGGTCCGCATGCAGCCCGGCCAGCGCGCTTTCCGTGACCATGCCGAAGAAGCCGTTGAACTTGGCGCTGTAGATGCCGCCAAGCGCGATCAGCGTGACGCGCGGCGCATCCTTCAGCCGCTCGATCACGGCGGCGTTGTTGGTGATGACCGACAGGGGCGCGCATTCCGTCAGGCTGGCGCCCAGCAGCGCCGCCATCGAGCCGTCATTGACCATCACGGTCATCCCCGGCTCGATCAGGGCGCGGGCGGCATGGGCCATGCGGATCTTGGCCTCGCCGTCCTGCAGGGCGCGGATGCGGAAGTCGCTCTCGAACTGGGTGCCGGCCTCGATGGTGGCGCCGCCGCGGACCTTGCGCAGCAGGCCCGCCTGTTCCAGGTCGTCCAGGTCGCGATGGATGGTCATCTTGCTGACCGCGAAGCGGGCCGCCAGATCGTCCAGGTCCACGGCGCGCGCCGCGACCAGCAGATCCATGATCGCCTGCCTACGTTCCTCGCGTTTCACCCGCACCCTCCCCTGGTCCGCCGGTTTCATAACATGATCCGCGTGCGTGGCAACACTCAGATTGTGACTTTGTGATTTTTTGTTGTGATGATGCCGGGGCCGCGTTATGGAGGGCGCGACAGGAGGACCGCCATGCCCTTAGACACCCCCAAAGACCCCGCCATCGCCGCCAAGGCGGATCTGGACCCGCAGAACTTCGCGCTGGCGAACTGCATCCGCGCGCTGACCATCGATGCCGTGAACGCCGCCAACAGCGGCCATCCCGGCGCGCCCATGGGCATGGCCGATGCCGCCACGGTGCTGTTCCGCAACCACCTGAAGTTCGATGCGGCCAATCCCGACTGGCCCGACCGCGACCGCTTCGTGCTGTCGAACGGGCATGCGTCCATGCTGCTCTACAGCCTGCTGCACCTGACCGGGTACCAAGACATGACGCTGGAGCAGATCCGGAATTTCCGCCAATGGGGCGCGATCACCGCGGGCCATCCGGAATACGGCCACGCCAAGGGCGTCGAGACCACGACCGGCCCCCTGGGCCAAGGCTTGGCCACCGCCGTCGGCATGGCGCTGGCGGAACGCGCGCTGGCCGGAGAGTTCGGCGATGACCTGGTCGATCACCGCACCTGGGTCATGCTGGGCGACGGCTGCCTGCAGGAGGGCATCGGCCAGGAGGCGATCAGCCTGGCGGGCCATCTGGGCCTGGGCAAGCTGATCGTTCTCTATGACGACAACAGCATCACCATCGACGGCCCGACCTCGGTCAGCTTCTCCGAAGACATCCCGGCACGGTTCAAGGCCTGCGGCTGGCATGTCCAGAGCTGCGACGGCCATGACGGGCGCGCTCTGGACGCAGCGATGGAGGCCGCCAAGGCGGAGACGGGCAAGCCCTCGCTGATCGCGATGAAGACGATCATCGGTTTCGGCTCTCCCAACCGCGCGGGCAGCTATTCCGTGCATGGATCGCCCCTGGGCAAGGATGAGGGCGCGCTGACCCGCGAGGCCCTGGGCTGGAACCACGAGGCCTTCGTGATCCCCGAGGACCTGGGCGCCCAGTGGCGCGAAATCGGTGCGCGCGGTGCCAAGGATCGCGAGGCCTGGGAGGCCCGTCTGGCCGCATCCCCCAAGGGCGCGGCCCTGACGCAGCGCCTGTCGGGCGCCCTGCCCGAGGGCTATGACGCGGCCCTCGCCGCCGCCCGCGACGCGCTGTTCTCCACGCCCAAGAAGGCCGCGACCCGCAAGGCCAGCCAGATGGCGCTGGAGGCGCTGACCCCGGCCGTGCCCGCGATGATCGGCGGATCGGCCGACCTGACCGGATCGAACCTGACCCGCGTCAAGGCCGTCGACACGCAATACACGCGCGAGGCGCCAGGCCGCTACATCGGCTATGGCGTGCGCGAGTTCAGCATGGCCGCCGCGATGAACGGGCTGAACCTGCATGGCGGCGTGATCGCCTATGGCGGCACGTTCCTGGTGTTTTCCGACTATGCCCGCAACGCGATCCGCCTGTCGGCGCTGATGGGGGTCGGCACGATCTATGTGATGACCCATGACAGCATCGGCTTGGGCGAGGACGGCCCGACCCACCAGCCGGTGGAGCATCTGGCGTCCCTGCGCGCCATCCCCGGCCTGACCGTCCTGCGCCCCGCCGACACGGTCGAGACGCTGGAGGCTTGGGACATCGCGATCCGCAACCGGACCGTGCCGTCGCTGCTGGCCCTGTCCCGCCAGGACGTCCCGCAGCTGCGCACGGAGGCCGGGTCCGAGAACCTGACCGCCAAGGGCGCCTATGTGATCCGCCAGTTCGGCGAGGGCCGCGACGTGACGCTGATCGCCACCGGCACCGAGGTCGCCATCGCCGTGGAGGCCGCCGAGGCGCTGGCCGCCGAGGGGATGGCCGTGGCCGTGGTGTCGATGCCCAGCTGGGAGCTGTTCGAGGCGCAGGACGCGGATTACCGCGCCCAGGTGCTGGGCACCGCGCCCCGCATCGCGGTCGAGGCTGCGGGCAAATTCGGCTGGACCCGCTATGTGGCGACCGAGGACGACGTGATCGGCATGACCGGCTTCGGCGCATCGGCCCCGATCGACCGGCTGTACCAGGAGTTCGGCATCACCCCCGAGGCGATCATCGCCCGCGCCCGCCTGGTGACGGGTCACTGATCCAAAGGCCAAGGCCGCAAGCGGCCTTGCCACGATGCTCCCCACGCGCGCAAGGCGCGCGCGCGGGGCCCAGCGGCAGCGACCGGGTCGGGGTTTCCCCGACCCGTCCCCGTTCTGGTCACTCCGCCATCAGGGCGCGGGCCGTGATCTCGTCGGTGATCAGGCCGGACAGCCGGCCGCTGTTGAGGACCGCGCGGATTGCCGGAACCTTCTCCGCACCGCCCGCGATCACGACGATCTGGTGACCGTGGTCGTGGTGCAGGTCCACCGACAGGGTCCGCGCGCTCAGCGCCGTCTCCAGGACGCGCCCGTCGGCGTCGAAGAAATGCCCCATCATCTCGGCCACGCCGCCCGCCGCGTTGATCTCGTCGATCTCGTGGCGCTCGATCATGCCCGACGCGACCAGCTGCGCGCTGGCATCCGCCGTGCCCATCCCCACCAGCTTCAGGGAGGCGCTGTTCGACAGATCGAAGATGTCGCGCACGCCCGGCTGCGCCAGAAGCACCGCCCGGTCGCCTTCGGAATTGGCGAAGAACGGCACCGGCAGCACGAAGGATTGCGCCCGCGTCTTTTCGGCCAGGTTGTGCATCACGTCATGCGGGTTCGCCGCGTAGTTCCGCGTCAGCCCGCCCAGGACGGAGACGAAGCGCACGCCCGCGGCCTCGATCCGGGGCAGCTGCTGGACCGCCGCGGCCATCGTCCGGCCGTGGCCCAGACCGATGGTGGAATGGTCGCCCCGTTCGATCTCGCGCCGCAGGAAGGCCGCGCCGGCCAGGCCCAGGGCGCGCAGCGGCATACCCTCCTCGCCTAGGTCCGGCGCCACCTCGCAACGGTCCAGCCCGTAGCGCGCGCAGAGCCGGTCCTCCAGCAGGGCGCATTCCACGATCTCGCCGTCGATCGACACCTTGACCACGCCATCGGCCACCGCGCGCGCGATCAGGCGATGCGCCTTGACGCCGGGCAGGCCAAGGCGCTTGGCGACCGCGGCCTGGGTCAGCCCGCCGACATAGTGCAGCCAGGCCGCGCGGATGGCGAGGCTCTGCTCGGGGTCGATGGGTCCGCGCCGCCCCATCACGCGGCCTCGCGCATCAGCGCACGCAGATCGGCGGCAGTCAGGACCGCCGGGTTGGCCTTCATCGACGACGACGCGGCCGCAGCCTCGGCCGCCGCATCGCAGGCGGCCGCGTCGATGCCCAGGTCCGACAGACCCGGCAGGCCGCAGCCCCGCGACCAGTCGTCCAGCAGCGCCGTGGCCCGCGCCATGTCCGCGCCCGGTTCCCCGAAGGCCGCACCGATCCAGCCGGCGACCTGATCCAGCCGCGCCGGATCGGCGACCGCGGCGCGGTTGGCGCGCAGCACCGCCGGCAGCAGCGCCCCGCAGATCGCCCCATGCGCCGCCCCGGTCAGCCCGCCCAAAGGCCCCGCCAGCCCGTGGACCGCCCCCAGCCCCGCATTGGCCAGCGCCAGCCCGCCGCAGAGGCTGGTCCAGGCCATGGCGTCGCGGGACTGGGCGTCCTCCGCATCCATCAGGCGGATCAGGGCCGCAAGCCCGGTCGGGATCGCGTCGCGGCACAGCGCGTCGGTCAGCGGGTTGGCGCGGGCGCTGACATAGGGCTCGATCACCTGCGTGATGGCGTCCAGCCCGGAGGCCAGCGTCACCGCGCGCGGGCAACCGTCCGTCAGGGCCGGGTCCACGATGGCCAGCGCGGGCAGCATCCGCGCATCGCGCAGGCTGACCTTGCGGCGCGCCTCGGGGACGCCGATCACGGCATTGCGGGTCACCTCGGCCCCGGTGCCGGCGGTGGTGGGGATGGCCACGAAGGGCAGCGGCGGGTGGTCCAGCGGCAGGCCCCGGCCCACGACCTCCAGATGATCCATCAGCGGGCGGGACATGGTCAGGCAGGCCGCCAGCGCCTTGCCCGCGTCGATCACCGCCCCGCCGCCCATCGCGACGACGACCTGCACCCCCGCGCCCGCCCGGACGCCCGCCGCGATCAGGGCGATGTCGGGTTCATGCGGGACGGCGAAGGTCGCCACCGAACAGCCCGCCGCGGCCAGATCGCGGGCCAGCGCCGCGCTGCGGCCGGGGTCGCGGCCGTGGACCAGCAGCACCCGCCGCCCCAGGGCCGCCACCCGTGCGGCGGCCTGCGCCGCCTGCCCCCGGCCGAACAGGATCTCGGTGGCGGTGGCGAAGGCGAAGGGCTGGGGCATGGGGCGTCCTGTCAATGATGGCTCAGATATTCAGCGTATCCGCCCCGGTGTCGATATGCGGCGCCCAGAATGCGACACTTTCGGCGATCTGGGCGATGACCTGCCGATCGTTGGGATCGCGCTCCTTGAAGGACAGCTCAAGGCAGATCTCGTTGTCGACGGCACCGCCTTGGGCCAGCGCCTCCAGCAGGGGTTCCGGCTGGACGCGGCCCTTGGCGTTGAATTCGGCCGTGAAGGGGCGGTGGCCGCCCTTGTCCATCAGCGACTGCTTGATGTGGATGATGGGGCTGACGCGCGGCACCGCGCGCGCCCAGGCATAGGGGTCGTAGTCGTCGGGATCGGGGCTGGTCACGTCGCCATGGTCGATATCGGCCATCATCCACATCGGCACCGCCATGTCGGCCGCGCTCAGCCGGTCCTGCAGCGCCAGGGCCGCGGGGATCGTCTCTCCGAACTCGCGCCCGACGCTCATCGGCTCCCAGAAGACGTAATCCAGTCCCGCGGCCCGCGCATGGTCCGCGACCTCGGACCAGCAGTCGATGGCGATGCGGATCAGGTCCTCGCGCTGGTTGGGGTCGTCGTAATCGCGATAGGTGAAGATCGCGAACTGCGTGCCCACCGACCGCCCGCCCAGATCGGCGGTTATGTCCGCGAAGGTTTTGAACCAGTCGACATAGTATCGCCGCACATCCGCGTCGGGATGGCCGAAATGGTTCAGCCGTCCATAGGGTCCGGTCATGCCGCTGGTGACGCGCACACCGGTGCGGTCCAGCGCCGAACGCATCTGCCGGGTCAGGCGGCGGATCACCGGCGCGGGCCAGGAGGGATTGATGAACTCATGCGTCAGCTGCAGGTCGCGGATGCGCAGATCGCGCGCGACCGTGTCGATCAGGTCGTCCGGATCGGCAAAGCGGTTGACCAGCGGATTGGTGTTCAGCGACAGGGTCAGCATCAGGCGATCTCCGGCGCCAGGGTGTCGTCGAACCATGCGGCGAAGGCCGCCTGCTGGTCCTTGGTCAGGTGCAGATAATGCTTGGTGCGCCGGGTCAGGATGTCCTCGGGGCGGCGCGCCCATTCCCTGGCGACCAGATAGCGCGCCTCGGCCTCGTAGAGCTGCCCGCCGAAATGGCGCCCCAAACCCGACAGGCTCATGGCGCCGGCCACGACATCCTTGGTCCGCGCGCCGTAGAGGCGGCCGTAATGCTGGACCAGCGCGCGCGGCATCCAGGGGTGCAGCTCGCGCAGCAGGTTGGCGAAGCTCTCGTAATCGGCATTGGCGATCTCGCCGCCCGGCAGGGTCGCGGTCTCGGTCCAGTCGGGGCCCATCTGCGGGAACACCTCCTTCAGGCGGTGCATGCCGCGTTCGGCCAGCTCGCGGAAGGTGGTGATCTTGCCGCCGAAGATGTTCAGCATCGGCGCGCCGCCCGTGCGGTCCAGGTCGAACACATAATCCCGCGTGACCGCCGACGGGTTGCCCTGCCCGTCGTCGAACAGCGGGCGCACGCCCGAAAAGCTGTGGATCACGTCGGACCGGCGAAGCTTCTCCTTGAAATAGCGGTTCACGGCGGCCAGCAGATAGTCGATCTCGGCATCGTCGGCCGTCACGTCCTCGGCCCGGCCGTCATAGGCGATGTCGGTGGTGCCGATCAGCGCCATGTCGCCCTCGTAGGGGTTGATGAAGATCACGCGCTTGTCGTGGTTCTGCACCAGATAGGCATTGGTCCCCGCCCACCATTTCGGCACGATGATGTGGCTGCCCTTGACCAGCCGCACGTTGCGGGCCGAGTTCGACCCCGCCACGCGGGTGATGATGTCGCTGACCCAGGGCCCCGCGCAGTTGACCAGGCAGCGGGCGCGAAAGACGCGCTCCTCCCCGGCCTCGCTGCGGGTGGTGACGGTCCACAGCCCGTCCTCGCGGCGCGCCGAGACGCAGGCATGGCGCGTGAGCACCGTCGCGCCGCGTTCGGCCGCATCGACCGCGTTCAGCACCACCAGCCGCGCGTCATCGACCCAGCAGTCGCTGTATTCGAAGCCCTTGTGATACTTGTCCAGCAGCGGCGCGCCCTCGGGGTCGCGGCGCAGGTCCAGCGTGCGCGTGCCCGGCAGCTTCCTGCGCCCGCCCAGGTTGTCATAGAGGAACAGCCCCAGCCGGACCAGCCAGGCGGGCCGGTCGTCGGGGCTGTGCGGCAGCACGAAGCGCATCGGCCAGATGATGTGCGGGGCCGCGGCCAGCAGCACCTCGCGTTCGATCAGCGCCTCGCGGACCAGGCGGAACTCGTAGTACTCCAGATAGCGCAGCCCGCCATGGACCAGCTTGCCCGAGCGCGACGAGGTGCCCTGCGCCAGGTCGTCCTTTTCGCACAGCACGACCGACAGGCCCCGCCCCGCGGCATCGCGCGCGACGCCCGCGCCGTTGATGCCGCCGCCGATGACGAACAGGTCGATGATGTCGGGGGCTTGGGTCATGTCACTCTCCGGTCGGGATGCGGGCGCGCGCCAGGGCGGCCCAGACGGGCGGCAGGGCGGCGCGGGTCGCGGCAAAGGCGGGGAACAGCCGCGCATAGGTCGCGGCCAGATGCGGGTCGGGGGCCTCGGGCACGCGCAGAAGCGGCGTGACCCAGGCGTCGATGCAGGCGCGCATGTCGGGATAGGCGCCGATGGCCACGGCGGCCATCATCGCGGCGCCCGCGGCCCCGGCCTCGTCGCGGTCGGACACGCGGACGGGCGCGCCCAGGCAGGCCGACAGGATCGCGCGCAGCGCGGGCGAGCGCGCGGCCCCGCCGGTCAGGCGCAGCTCCGATGGCAGCGGCCCCATCGCGGCATAGCAGTCACGCATGGCCAGCCCCAGCCCCTCGGCCACGGCACGGACCAGATCGGGATAGCGGTGCCCGGCCGAGAGGCCCGTGAACCCCGCCCGCGCATCCGCATCGACGAAGGGGCCGCGTTCGCCCGCGTCCGAGATGTACGGGTGATAGAGGATCTGCCCCGGCGCCGCCTGCCCCAGCCACCCGTCCAGCCGCGCGACCAGGTCGCGATGCGTCACCGGCTGGCCCATGTCCGACAGGATGCTCGCCGCCAGGCCCAGCACCCAATCCAGGTTCAGCGTCGCCGCCATGTTGGTCTGGACCTGCGTGACCACGCCCGGCACCGGCAGGCAGATGACATAGCCCGTGCCCTGATCGTTCAGATGCACCCGGTCGGCGGTGACCGCGCGCAGATGCACCCCGGTCGAGCCGACCGTCGAACAGGCCACGTCCCCCGCCCCGCCCAGCACGCCCGCGCCCAACGCGGTCATCACCATGTCCACATAGCCCAGGGACACCGGCGTCCCTGCCAGGAGGCCCGTCGCGGCGGCGGCATCCGCGCTCAGCGGATGGGTCACCTGCGTGCCGTCCACGATGGGCGGCAGCAGGCCGCGCCTGTGCGTCAGGCCCAGCGCCGCGATGACCGCGTCGTCATAGGCGCGGCTGCGGAAGTTGCCGAAGGTGAAGCTGGCCTCGGACGGGTCGGTCGCCCGAACGCCGGTCAGGTTCAGATAGAGCCAGTCCTTGCAGTGCAGCGCGACCTCGGCCCGGTCCAGCAGGTCGGGGTGATGGGCATCCATATGCGCCATCTGCGCGCCCTGCTGGCAGGTGTTCAGCCCGGTGCCGGTCGCCTCGAACCGGGCGCGGTCATGGCCCAGCCGTGTGACGGTCGGGGCCGCGCGGGCGTCCAGCCACAGCCAAGCGTCGCCCACCGGCCCGTCGCGCCCGACCAGCCAGGTGCCGTCGCCCTGCCCGGTCACCGCCAGCGCCGCCGTGCGCGCCGCAAGCTCCGGGATGTGATCCGCCAACCCGCGCAGGGCCGCGGCGCAGTCGTCCCAGGTCCGGGTCATGTCCTGCGTGACAAGCCCCCCCGCCCCGGTTGCATAGCGATTCGGCACCGCCGCAGCGCCCAGCTGACGCCCGGAAAGATCGAACCCCACGGCCTTGATCACCGAGGTTCCGGCGTCGATGCCGATCAGCACGTCGCGCTGCCTGTCCACCATGGTGCCTCCATCCCTTGGCCGTCACCTATATCACGATCCCGGCGCGCGAAACGTATTTTTTTACGGACAGCGCAATTTATTTCATCTAAGCTGGTCGCCGCTGCACCCGCTGTGATGCGCGGATTCGCCGCAATCGCGGCATCGCAGGGCGCGAATCGACCGGAGGGGAGGCCGGGAGGATGAGGATGACCGACAGCATGTCCATGCCGCCCGTCCGGGTTCCTGGCCGGTCCACGCCGCGCCCCCTGACCCATCCCGAGGCCCATTCATGACCGACAGCACCCACGCTCCCAAGGCCCCCGCACCCAGCCGCCGCGGCCTGATCCTGTCCGCCGTCCTTGGTGTCGCGGTGCTTGGCGCCATCGCGCTGGACACCACGGTGGTGCGCGTGGGCTCCGAGGCCGATGCCCGGCAGCAGGCCTTCTCGCCCGACAGCTACGGCACGCAGGAATTCCCGCGCATCCGTGACGCGGTGATCGAACGCGCCGTGCCCGCCGCCGACCTGGCCGCCGCCATCGCCGCCGACCAGGACGCGGCCATCGCCGAATACGGCACGCCCGCATCGACCGGCGCGATCATGATGGTCACCGTGACCGGCACCGCCGGGGAGCCGCGCGCCGGGGTCTATCCGCTGACCGTCGAGGGCCTGCCCGAGGATCTGCGCGTGCGCGTGCAGACCGGCCCCGCGATCAACGGCACCGACCTGCGCGACGCGCCGGGCGACATCGCCTTCGGCGCCTTCAAGAACCAGATCGAATATCAGGACGCCGGATCGGGCATCAACCGCGCCATGGCGGCCGAGGTGCTGGCCCCCATCGACACGGCCAACCTGGCCGGGCGGACGCTGACGGTCACCGGCGCGTTCCGGCTGATCAACCCGTCGAACTGGCTGATCACCCCCGTCGCGCTGGAGGTCCAATGAGCGCCGAGGTCGTCCTGGCCGCCCGCAATGTGGCGAAATCCTATGGGCAGGTCCATGCGCTGAAGGGCGTGAACTTCGACATCCATCGCGGCCAGGTCACCACGCTGTTCGGAGAGAATGGCGCGGGGAAATCCACGCTGATGAAGATCCTGTCGGGCGTGATCCAGCCCAGCGCGGGCCAGATCGTGCTGGACGGCCAGCCCGTCGCCTTCGCCAATGCCAATGACGCGCGCGACCGCGGCATCTCCATCATCCACCAGGAGCTGTCGCTGGCCCCGAACCTGTCAGTGCGCGACAACATCTTCATGGGCCGCGAGATCATGGGCCCCTTCGGCGTCGATTACGCCGAGGAGGACCGCCAGACCCGCGCCCTGATGGAGGAGCTGGAGGAGCGGATCGACCCCGCGACCCTGGTCGAGGACCTGCGTCTGGGCCAGCAGCAGATCGTCGAGATCGCCCGCGCCCTGTCGGTGGACAGCCGCATCCTGATCATGGACGAGCCGACCAGCGCCCTGTCGGCCTCCGAGGTCGAGGTGCTGTTCAAGGTCATCCGCGACCTGACCGCGCGGGGCGTCAGCATCGTCTATATCTCGCACCACCTGGAGGAGGCGCTGACCATCACCGACCATGCGGTGGTGCTGCGCGACGGGGTGATGACCGCCTATGCGCCGCGCGCGGACATCGACCTGGAGTGGATCGTGCGCAACATGGTCGGCGAGAACTATGACCTCGGCTCGCCCCCCGACAGCACCATGGGCGAGGTCGCCCTGTCGATCCGCGACCTGTCGGTCCCGGACGCCACCGGCCAGGACCTGGTGCGCGGGCTGAACCTGGATGTGCGCGCCGGAGAGATCGTCTGCATCTATGGCCTGATGGGCGCGGGCCGCACCGAACTGCTGGAGACCGTCGCGGGGCGGCTGCGCGCCACCGGCGGCCAGATCGTGCTGGAGGGCCATGAGATCAGCCAGCTCTCCATCGGCGAGCGCATCGCCCGCGGCCTGGCCCTGGTCCCCGAGGACCGTCAGCGCGACGGCCTGGTCCAGACCATGAGCGTGGGTCAGAACCTGTCGCTGGCCTCCATCGCGCGCTTCACGCGGGGGCTGTTCACCAGCAGCCGCGCCGAACGCGACCTGATCGACGACAGCATCCGCCGCGTGACGGTCAAGACATCGGGCGGCGGCGCCCCCATCGGGTCGCTGTCGGGCGGCAACCAGCAGAAGGTCGTGATCGGCAAGATGCTGGCCACCCGGCCCCGCGCGATCCTGCTGGACGAGCCGTCGCGCGGCATCGACATCGGCGCCAAGGCCGAGGTGTTCCGCCTGCTGGCGGAAGGCGCGCGCGCCGGGCTGGCGGTGGTCTATTCCACCTCCGAGGTCAGCGAATGCCTGTCCATCGCCCACCGGATCATCGTCATGCACAAGGGCCGCATCACGGCCGAATTCGACAGCACCGTGTCCAAGGACCGGATCATGGCCGCCTCGGGCGAGTCCGTGGCCGCCTGACGCGCCCGAGGGAGGGAACTCATGTCCGCAACCACCACGACCGCCCCCGCGAAAGGCCGCCAGTTCCATCTGGGCCGCCTGCTGCTGGAAGGGCGCGCCTTCTTCGCGCTGATCGCCATCATCGCGGTCTTCTCGTTTCTGTCGCCGAACTACTTCACGCTGTCGAACCTGCTGATCATGTCCAGCCAGGTCGCGATCTTCGGCATCCTGTCCATCGGCATGCTGCTGGTCATCCTGAACGGCGGGATCGACCTGTCCGTGGGCTCCATCCTGGCGCTGTCGGGCGTGGTCGCCGGCGCGATGATGCAGGGGGTCGAACTGGATGCGCTTGGCGTGATCCTGTATCCGCCGGTCTGGGCGGTCGTGGTGCTGACGCTGTGCGTGGGCGCGGCCGTGGGCGCGGTCAACGGCGTGCTGGTCGCGATCTTCAAGGTGCCGCCCTTCGTGGCGACGCTTGGGGTCATGTACGTGGCGCGCGGCATCGCGCTGTTGATGACCAACGGGCTGACCTACAACAACCTGCGCGGGTCCGAGGCCCTGGGCAATACCGGCTTCAACTGGCTGGGCTTCTACCGCATCGGCGGCGTGCCCATCAGCGTGATCGTGCTGGCGGTCGTGGCGATCGCCGCGGGGCTGATGCTGGGCCGGTCGGCCTTCGGGCGCTGGCTTTACGCATCGGGCGGCAACGAACGCGCGGCGGAGCTGTCCGGCGTGCCGGTCAAGCGGGTCAAGATCACCGTCTACATGGTGTCGGGCGCGCTGGCCGCCGCCGCGGGGCTGGTCCTGGCGTCGCAGCTGACCTCGGCCGGGCCCACGGCGGGCAACGCGTATGAACTGACCGCCATCGCCGCGGTCGTGATCGGCGGCGCGGCCCTGACCGGCGGGCGCGGCAACGTGCGCGGCACGATGCTGGGCGCCTTCGTCATCGGCTTCCTGTCGGCGGGCCTGGTGATCATCGGGGTCAGCTCCTACTGGCAGACGGTGTTCACGGGCGCAGTGATCGTGCTGGCCGTGCTGATGAACTCGCTTCAATACGGCAGCGGCACGCGCAAGACGTGAGGCCCTGCCCCCGACCTTCCCCGCGCGCCACAGGGATGGCGCGCGGAAAGACTGCCCCGCACCGGGCAGGATCACCACACCAAGGGAGAGAGACCAAATGATGAAGATGACGCGCCGGATGCTGATGGCCGCCGTGGCCACCGTGCCGCTGATGGCCGGATCGGCCTGGGCCGAGGGGCTGATCACCGTGATCGTGAACGATCCGGCCAACCCCTACTGGTTCACCGAGGGCGAGGTCGCCAAGGCCACCGCCGAGGAGCTGGGCTATACCGCCAACGTGGCCGCCCATCGCGGCGACACCAACACCGAGAGCACGCTGATCGACACCGCGATCACCAACCAGTCGGTCGCGATCATCCTGGACCCGGCCAATGCCGACGGTTCGGTCGGTGCCGTCCAGAAGGCCGTCGATGCGGGCATCCCGGTCTTCCTGGTGAACGCCGAGATCAACCAGGAGGGCCTGGCCAAGGCGCAGCTGGTGTCGAACAACGCGCAGGGCGCGGCCTTGGGCGCGCAGGCCTGGGTCGAGGCCATGGGCGAGGAGGGCGGCCAGTTCGTCGAGCTGTTCGGCAACCCCTCGGACAACAACGCCCAGACCCGCTCGAACGGCTATGAGACGGTCCTGAGCCAGTACCCCGAGTTCGAGAAGGTCGGCCAGGAGGTCGCCAACTGGGACCGCACCCAGGGCTATCAGCGCATGCAGTCGCTCTTGCAGGCGAACCCGGACATCACCGGCGTGATCTCGGGCAATGACGAGATGGCGCTCGGCGCCATCGCCGCGCTGAAGGAGGCCGGCAAGCTGGAAGCCGTGACCGTCGGCGGCTTCGACGGCTCGCCCGACGCGGTCGAGGCGGTCAAGGCCGGAGAGATGGCCTATACCGTCTTGCAGCCCGTGGCCGTCTTCGCCGAGGAGGCCGTCCGTCAGGCCGACAACTTCATCAAGACCGGAGAGACCGGGGCCGATGCCGAAAAGCAGCTGTTCGACTGCCTGCTGATCACCCCCGAGAACGTCGAGAGCTACACCGCGGCCTTCACGCTGTCGCAGTGATCCCCTCACGGTGATCCGCAACCGGGCCGGGCGCGCATCGTCGCGCCCGATCCCTTTCCGCCCCTCGACCCGACGCGCCCGGAGGCCCGCCATGTCCCCCTTCGCCGCCCCGCCATGCTGATCCTGGGGATTGACAACGGTCTGACCGTCACCAATGCGGTCGTCTTCGACGCGACCGGCCGCGTGCTGGCCACGGCGCGCAGGCGGGTGGCGCAGGCCATACCGCAGCCGCGCCATGTCGAACGCGACATGAACGACCTCTGGCACCAGACCGCCGCCGCCGTGGCCGAGGCCGTCGCCGCCTGCGGCCGCCCGGCCCGCGACATCGCGGCCGTCGCCGCGACCGCGCATGGCGACGGGCTCTATCTGCTGGACCAGGCGGGCGCGCCCCTGGGGCCGGGCATCCTGTCGCTGGACAGCCGCGCGGGCGGCATCGCCGATGGCTGGGCCGCCGACGGCACCGCCGCGCGGGCGCTGGCGCGGACGGGGCAGATGCCCCATGCCTCGGCGCCGTCGGCGATCCTCGCGTGGCTGCGCGATCATGACCCCGCCCGCTTTGCCGCGATCGGCCATGTGCTGGCCTGCAAGGACTGGCTGACCTATCGGCTGACCGGCCGCATCGGCACCGACCTGACCGAGGCCAGCACCGCCTTCACCGATGTCGCGACCCAAGGCTTCGCCCCCGACATCCCCGGCATCTTCGGCCTGCCGGGCCTGCCCTTGCCCGAGATCGCCCTGCCCGACCAGATCGTGGGCCATGTGACGGCAGACGCCGCCGCCCTGACCGGCCTGGCCGTGGGCACGCCGGTCGTGGCGGGCCTGCATGACGTGACCGCATCGGCCCTGGGGTCGGGCGGCTACGGTCAGGGCTGCGTCGCCATCGTCGCCGGCACCTATTCCATCAACGAGACCGTCACAGACCGCCCCCTGTCCGATCCGCGCTGGTTCTGCCGCAACGGCATCGCGCGGGGCGAATGGAACGCCATGTCGATCTCTCCGGCATCGGCCGCGAATTACGACTGGTTCCTGGACAGCCTGTGCCGCGAGGGGGGCGACCAGCCCGCCCATCTGCGCGTCATCCCCGAGATCGAGGCCGCCCTGGCCCGCCCCTCCAGCGCGCTGTTCCACCCCTACCTGTTCGGCTCGCCCCACGGAGCGCAGGCCAGCGCGGGCTTCTTCGGCCTGCGCGGCTGGCAGGATCGCGGCGACATGCTGCGCGCCGTGATCGAGGGCATCGCCTTCAACCACCGCCACCACGTCGACGCCCTGCGCGACGGCTTCGCCCCCGGGGCGGCGCGGCTGACCGGCGGCATCTCGCGCGCACCGGTCTTTGCGCAGCTCTTCGCGGATGTGCTGGACATGCCCGTGACCACCAGCGCGACCGAGGAGGCCGCGGCCTGGGGCGCGGCGCTCTGTGCGGGCGCGGGGGTCGGCCTCTTCGCCTCGCCGCGCCACGACCCGCGCGACATGGGCGCGATCAGCACCACCCATCACCCCGACCCCGCCCGCGCCGCAGAGATGGCGCGCCGCTACGCGGTCTTTACCGACATCGCCGCCGCCATGGCCCCACTCTGGCCGCAGATCGAGGCCTTGCAGGACATCCCATGACCCAAGACATCGACGTGCTGATCCTGGGCGCGGGCATCAACGGCGCGGGCCTGTTCCGCGACCTGTGCGAACAGGGCGTCAACGCCGTGATCGTGGACAAGGCCGATTACGGCGGCGGCACCTCGGCCGCGCCCTCGCGCCTGATCCACGGCGGCATCAAGTACCTCGAGACCGGAGAGCTGCGCCTGGTCGCGCAATCCACGCTGGAGCGGAACCTGCTGCTCAAGAACGCGCCGCATCTGGTCAGGCCGCTGCCCACGGTCATCCCGATCTTCTCCTGGCTGCGCGGCATCGGGCCGGCGCTGCGCACGCTGATGGGGTCGACCACCGCGCCCCGCAGCCGCGGCGCGGTGCTGATGAAGGCGGGGCTGGCGATGTACGACTTCTACGGCCGCCGCCACAGGGTGATGCCGCGCCATCAGCTGTGGTCGCGCGCGCGTGCGCTTCGCGAGATTCCGCCCCTCAACCCGCGCATCAAGGCCGCCGGCCAGTATTACGACGCCGCCGTCACCCTGCCCGAACGGCTGGTCTGGGAGCTGGTCGCGGACGGCCTGCGCGCCAACCCCGCCGCCCGCGCGCTGAACCACACCGCGCTGACCGGCACCGACGGCGACGTCATCCACCTGACCGGCCCGCAGGGCGCACTGTCCCTGCGTCCGCGCATCGTGGTGAACGCCGCCGGTCCCTGGATCGACCGGGTGAACGCGGCGCTTGGCGCGCCCACGCGGATGATCGGCGGCACCAAGGGCTCTCACATTCTGCTGGACCACCCCGAACTGCTGGCCGCGCTCAAGGGCCGCATGATCTATTTCGAGGCCGATGACGGGCGCATCTGCCTGGTCTTCCCTTATCTGGACCGCGCGCTGGTCGGCTCGACCGACATCCGCGCCGACGACCCCGACGACGTGGCCTGCGACGATGCCGAGATCGCCTATTTCCTCGACGCGCTGCGCGGCCTGCTGCCGGGACTGCATTTCGACGACAGCCAGATCGTCTATGCCTATTCCGGCATCCGCCCCCTGCCCGCCTCGGATGCGGCCAATCCCGGCCTGATCAGCCGCGACCATTCCGCGCCGGAGATCGCCCCCGACGCCGACCGCCGCTGGCCGATCATCGCGCTGGTGGGCGGCAAATGGACCACCTTCCGCGGCTTTGCCGAGGAGGTCGCCGACGATCTTCTGGCGCGCCTGAACGCGTCCCGCCGCATCGCCACCGACAGGCTGCCCATCGGCGGTGGCCGCGATTACCCGGCCGATGCGGGCGCGTGGAGCGACGATGCGGCCCGGCGCAGCCTGGCCGCGCCCGCCCGCGCGCGCCATCTTCTGGCGCGCTACGGCACGACGGCGGCGGCGATCCTCGCGGCCGAAGGCGCGGCGCCCACCATGCTGGCCGACAGCGATCACAGCGAACAGGAGCTGGACTGGATCATCCGCAACGAACAGGTCGGCACCCTGGCCGATCTGGTCATGCGCCGCACCGCGCTGGCCGTCACCGGCCATCTGTCGGCCCGCGATCTGGCGCGCATCGCCGATCTCTGCGCGGCGGCGCTGGACTGGGACGCCACGCGGCGCGACCGCGAAGTCAGGGAGACACAGGCGATGCTGCTGACGCGGCACCGCCTGCGGATGGATCAGGCCGCGTCGGCCTGATCCAGACGGGCCAGACGCCCCTCGACGGCCAGCATCTGCGCGACCGCATGGGCGGCCTCGGCGCCCTTCTTGACGAAATGCTCGCGATAGAAACCGGTCAGCAGCTCGGTCTCCTGATAGTTGTGCGGCGTCAGCGACACCGAGAACACCGGCACGCCCGTGTCCATGCCCGCCTGCATCAGGCCGCTGACCACGGCGCCCGCAACGAAATCATGGCGATAGATGCCGCCATCGACCACCAAGGCCGCGGCCACGACGGCGTCGTACTTGCCAGTCAAAGCCAGCTTCTTGGCCAGCTGCGGCATCTCGAAGGCGCCGGGCACGTCCCAGGCCTCGATCTGGGCGCCGGGGATCAGGCTGGCGGCCTGGGTCAGGAAACCCTCATGCGCGCGGTCCACGACATCGGCGTGCCAGCGTGCCTTGATGAAGGCGATACGGGGAGATTGGGTCATCTTTCAGGAACCTTCCGTAAGTTGCGTCAGGCCCCCAAGGCATACCACCACGCACGCCGGGGTGGCGCACGGGACGGTTCTCTTCCATCCGGACTATACCGTCGGCCCCGGAATTTCACCGGATCTGCTGACCCCCCTGCCATGGCAGGGGGCGCTCGCGGGCTGTCACCGCCGGTGGGGAATTGCACCCCGCCCTGAGAACTTCGTCAAGATAGCCGCCCCGCCCGGCGGCGCCAAGACCCGGAAGGGGAAAATCCTTCCAAATCCGCGACGTCACACAGGCTCGATATCGCCTTCCGCGCGGCGTGCGTGGAATTCGGCCACGAAGGCGTCCAGACGCCCCGCCGCGATCGCCTCGCGCAGCCCCGCCATCAGCTGCTGATAGTAATGCAGGTTGTGCCAGGTCAGCAGCATACCGCTGATCATCTCCTTGGCGCGGAAGACATGGTGCAGATAGGCCCGCGAATAGCCCCGGCAGCAGGGGCAGGTGCAATCCTCGTCCAGGGGACGCGGATCGTCCTGGTGGCGGGCGTTCTTGATGTTGACCTGACCGCGCGGGGTCCAGGCCTGACCCGTCCGCCCCGACCGCGAGGGCAGCACGCAATCCATCATGTCGATGCCGCGCTGCACCGCGCCCACGATGTCGTCGGGCTTGCCCACGCCCATCAGATAGCGCGGCTTATCCACCGGCAGGAAGCCGGGGGCATAGTCCAGCACGCCGAACATCGCCTCCTGCCCCTCGCCCACGGCCAGGCCGCCGACCGCGTATCCGTCAAAGCCGATCGCCTGCAGCGCCTGCGCGCTCTCCTCGCGCAGCTCGCGGGTGACGCCGCCCTGCATGATGCCGAACAGCGCATGTCCCGGACGGTCGCCGAAGGCGTCGCGCGACCGCTGCGCCCAGCGCATCGACAGGCGCATGGAGGCCGCCACCGCCTCCTCGGTCGCGGGCAGCGCGGGGCATTCGTCGAAACACATGACGATGTCGCTGCCCAGAAGGCGCTGGATCTCCATGCTGGTCTCGGGCGACAGGAAATGCTTGGAGCCGTCCACATGGCTGGAGAAGGTCACCCCCTCCTCGGTCAGCTTGCGCAGGCCCGACAGCGACATCACCTGGAACCCGCCGCTGTCGGTCAGGATGGGCTTTGACCAGTTCATGAAGCGGTGCAGCCCGCCCATCCGCGCGACACGCTCCGCGCCGGGGCGCAGCATCAGGTGATAGGTGTTGCCCAGCAGGATGTCCGCGCCCGTGGCCGCCACGCTGTCGGGCAGCATCGCCTTGACCGTCGCGGCCGTCCCCACCGGCATGAAGGCCGGGGTGCGGATCTGGCCGCGCGGCGTGTCGATGACGCCGGTGCGCGCGGCGCCGTCGGTCGCCTGGAGGGTGAAGTCGAAACGCGTGGTCATGGGTCCGCCCGAGCCTTTTGGAACCGGCCGCTTGTAGCGCCGCCCCCCGCCCGGCGCAATGCGGGCCGCCACTGGACCGCGGGCGGCCGGTGCCCTATATAATCGGTCGGAATTGAAGGATGCACCGATGACCGAACCCCTGATGGAAGGCGCGCCGCTGATCGCGCCGTCTTCGACCGACCATCCCCTCTACGAGCCCATCGTCGAGGCGTGCAAGACCGTCTATGACCCCGAGATCCCGGTCAACATCCACGATCTGGGCCTGATCTACACGATCGACATCAACGACGCCTCCGAGGTGCGGGTGATCATGACCCTGACCGCGCCGGGCTGTCCCGTCGCCGGAGAGATGCCCGGATGGGTCGCCGACGCCGTCGAGGCCGTGCCCGGCGTCAAGCAGGTCGATGTCGAGATGACCTTCCAGCCGCAATGGGGCATGGAGATGATGTCCGACGAGGCGCGCCTGGAGCTGGGCTTCATGTGATCGCCGGGGGCAGGCTTGAACCCGCGCCCCCCGGATGACTATGTTTCAGTGACCCCCCGAAAGGATCACCGCCATGTTCTCGCTGCCCGGTACGCCGCCCGTCACCATCACACCCGCCGCCGCCGCGCGGATCGCGCAGCTGATGGCGGGCAAGAACGCCTACGGCCTGCGCATCGGGCTGAAGAAGGGCGGCTGCGCGGGCATGGAATACACGATGGAGCTGGCCGAGACCGCCACGCCCAACGACGAGGTGGTCGAACTGGACGGCGCCCGCGTGCTGATCGCGCCCATGGCGCAGATGTATCTGTTCGGCACCCAGATCGACTATGAGACCGGCCTGCTGGAGCAGGGCTTCCGCTTCCGCAACCCGAATGTCACCGACAGCTGCGGCTGCGGTGAATCCGTGGCCTTCGCGCCCCTGGAGGGCAGCCGCGCCCAAAGCTGACGGTTGCCAGCGGCGCACGCTCTGGCTAAGCCTTCGACGCAACGTCAGGAGGACAGGATGTCGGTTCGGAAACTCGCGGCTGGAAACTGGAAGATGAACGGCGATCTGGCCGCGCTGGAGCAGCTGGACGCGATGGTCGAGGCCGCCGAGGAGGCCTCCTGCGCGGTGCTGATCTGCCCCCCCGCCGTGCTGATCCACCCGATGGTCGCGCGCGTCGCGGCGGGCGATCTGAATGTCGGCGGACAGGACTGCCACGCCGCCGCGTCGGGCGCCCATACCGGCGACATCGCGGCCGCGCAGTTGCGCGACGCGGGCGCCACGCATGTGATCCTGGGTCATTCCGAACGCCGCGCCGATCACGGCGAGACCGACGCCACCGTCCGCGCCAAGGCCGAGGCAGCTTTGGCCGCCGGCCTGACCGCCATCGTCTGCTTGGGCGAGACCGAGGCCGAACGTGATGCGGGCCGCACGCTGGACGTCATCGCGGGGCAGCTGGACGGATCTCTGCCCGCCGGCGCCACCGCCGCCAACACTGTCATCGCCTATGAGCCGGTCTGGGCCATCGGCACCGGCCGCACCCCCACCGACGACCAGATCGCCGAGGTCCACGCCCTGCTGCGCACGCGGCTGAGCGAACGCCTGCCCGATGGGGCGTCGGTCAGCCTGCTTTACGGCGGCAGCGTCAAGCCCTCGAACGCGGCCCAGATCTTTGCGATCGCGCATGTGAACGGCGCGCTGGTCGGCGGCGCCAGCCTGAAGGCTGCGGATTTCGTCCCTATCATCCGTGCGCTGGACGCGGCGGGCGCCTAATTTCACCATTGCACCGCTCGGCCTCAGCGGCTAATCAGGCGCTGCGTGCACCCGTAGCTCAGCTGGATAGAGCGCTGCCCTCCGAAGGCAGAGGCCAGGGGTTCGAATCCCTTCGGGTGCACCATTTTCAGCGATTTTGGCACAGTTTCCGGCACAAGATAGCGCCGAATCCCCTTCGCAACTAACCCTTCCGGGCATCGATAGACGGGTTGCTAACCGCAATCAGCGGCGCGCGACTGACCAAGACGCGCGCCCCCTGCTGCATGGTCAGATCCGCGCGGGGGCACTCCGTCTGCAGAACATCCCACGCGGCCCACATAGCCTTCAACGAGCCGGCGGCCAGGGTATACCGCCCGAAGTTCGGGTCCCGGCACCAGATGATGAACAGCGCCTGGTTCTCGGGGAATTGAGGCTGGTGAAAGTGAGCCATGGCAGTCTCCTTCCGCTCAGATAGAACGGAAAGAGAACATCACGCAAGTAGGCTATTGTCCGACCGGCGCCCCGGCCTGCTGCAGCGCCTCGGTCAGCCGGTCCCGGCCGATCATGGCGTCCACCTGCTGCTGCAGCTTGGCCCGCGCCATCTGCTCCAGCTGCGCCCGCGACGGGGCCAGCTTGCGCAAGGCGTCCGGCACCGACCGCTCGACGTAATCCAGCACGGTGCCGATCGCCATGTCAGGCGCGGCGATGGTCGGGTGCTTCTGCATGGTGTCGATCAGCAGGCCCACGCCGGTGTCGATCGCCGAATGAAGCGCGGCGCGGTGCTTCGCCTCGATGTCCACGCGGAACCGCTCGGGCAGCAGGCGCAGGAACCACGCCAGCACGGCGAGGATCAGCGTCAGCAGCAGCTCGACCATGATCGGTTGGACGATATTCTGGATGCTATCGATGGGTGTCATGTCACTTTCCTCCGAGGATGCGAGACAGCCACGCGAACAGCGCGGCGATGGGGTTGGGGGTCGATATCGGCTTTCCGATAGCGGGCGGCGCGGCGTCCACGACCGGGGGCCGGGCATTGGCCGCAGCCCACCACGACCGCACGTCAAAGCCGGGGCATTGGGTCGGACCCAGATCGCGGTGGCCGACCACCTGGGCGCCGGGGTGCTTCGCCAGCAGGTCGCGGATCAGCGTCACGGTCGCGGCCTTCTGCGCCTCGGTGCGGTTGTCGACGCCGACGTTCGGCCCGGTGGCGCGCTCGATACCGCCGATGCAGCAGATGCCGAGGCTGCCGGTGTTGTGGCCCTTGACGTGCGCGCCGACTACGCTGTCCGGTCGGCCCTTCTGGACGGTGCCGTCGCGCTTGATGACGTAGTGGTAGCCCACGCTGCTGAAGCCGCGGGCGCGGTGCATCTTGTCGATGTCGGCCACGCCCAGATCCTGGTCGGGATAGGTCGCAGAATAGTGCAGCACGATCCTTCGGATGGGGCTGTTGGTCATGGCTTTCTCCAATGCGGAAAAGCCCGCCGCAGGTGCTGACCTGAGCGGGAGAGAATCAGCGTTTCGGCCAGCTATTGCTGGGTGCGATGGCGCTGACGACGGGAATGGAAATCGGTGATGGAGGGTCAGATAGCGTTGGTCGAACGACCGGCATCATCCGTTACGATAGAGCGACGCCCCACTTCGCGGCCAGGTCCGAGATTGCCTGCACATCATCGGCATCGGAGTGGACCACGTTCTCCACGACCACTTCGAAGTAGTCGGTGCTGGACTGAGTGCCGGCATAGGCGCCAGCGTTGTCGCGCAGCGCGCCAAGCATGAATGCCAGCGTGCTCCCCATCGCAGCCGTGTTCTGCGGAGCGTCGGCCACGGCCTTGGTCAGGGAGTTGTCCCAGATGGTCACGCTCGTCCCGGTGAAGCGCACGGCGAGAACCCGGCGGGTGTTGGCGGGCTGGCCCGTTCCGAAGTTCACGTCGTTGTTGGTGCCGGTGTGCTTCCGTCGGATGCTGCCCGCCGTAGTGCGGCGGATGGCAGCGACGCCTTGGCCGTCCGTCTCACCCACAGGCCCCGACGCCGACCAGACGTAACCCGTGTTGGTATCCAGCGGGGTGTAGACCGCATAGATCGTAAACGGCTTGTCGTCGCCCTGGAACAGCTGCGAGACCGGCGAAGCGACCGGGGCTTCGAGGCGAGGCATGGTCAGCCCACCGGCTGATGCCAGCCGGGTCAGACGGACAGCGGCGCCGGCCCTGGTGATGTTCGCTGGCGTGCCCTGACTTGTCAGTCCGCCGCCGCCCGCTCGCTTGTTGGCGATCGCCGTCACCTGGCCCCCAGAGAGGGTAAGCGTGCTGTCGTCGGACATATCGAACCATCCAGGACCGGTCCAGGACGTGTAAGCCGGCGCCGGGCCGGGCTCGGGAACCTCCTGGACCGTGATCGTGCGGGTGACGGTTGTCGTTTGACCCTCGATGTTCGTCGCGGCAATCGTGATCGACTGCGTGGCCGAAGCCGTGCCGGTGATCTGCACCTCGGTCGTTCCGTTGCCGGTCACGGTCAGGCCCGGCGCCGTGACGGCATAGGTGTGCGGCCCGAGGTTGCCCGAGTGGAACGCCGTGAACGGAATGACGATGTTGACCGCATCGCCCTCATTGAAGCTCCAGCCACCCGCGAGAGATTGGACGGCAGGCGCAACATGGTAGGGCAGAAGAACCCGCTTGGCGGGGCTGCCATCGGCATAGGCGTAGGTCAGCGACCTGTCGATGCAGGTGTCGGCACCGACCCAAGGCAGCAGCCTGCCCTCGCGGACCTTGGCCGAGGCCGGGTTGCCGTGCGTGGGCTTTGGCCAGACGATCAGGCGGTCGTCGCGCCGCGCGACCAAAAATTAGCGCTTGCTGATCGTCGGCGCGCCATGCTCGCATGCCCGCAGATCGCGCCACTGGACCTTATCTTCGGCCTTCTTCGGCCGCCCGATCCAGAGCTCAAATGTCTGGCCCGCAAGAGCCTTGATCGGCTGGCCGTCATTGTTGACCGGGCCCCAGGTCACGAACTCCTCAACGTTCTCCATGCAGATCACGTCGGGCTTGACGAACTCGGCCCACCGGACCACGACCTAGGCCAGATCGCGGATGTTGCGGTCGCGCGGCGCGCCGCCCTTGGCCTTGCTGAAATGTTTGCAATCCGGGCTGGCCCACAGCAGGCCGACATGGCGGCCCTTGGTCACCGCCAGCGGGTCCACGCCCCAGATGTTGCTGTCCAGATGCAGCGACTCGCGGTGGTTGGCGGCATGTAGGGCCAGCGCCTTGGCGCTGTGGTTGATCGCCACGTCCGGGCTGCGGCCCAAGGCCAGCTCGATCCCGGTGGACGCCTTGCCACCTCCGGCGAAGCCGTCGGTGACAATGGGCAGGCGGGCGTGCCGGCCGACGAGCTGGCCGACGCGATGAACGACCAGGTCGAGGAATGGCAGCGCGGCTTCGGTGAGCTGCCGATGCTGCAGGGCATGCAGGCCAAGACGCTGAACGTCACCTTGCCCAGCCCGGAGCATCTCCACGCGATCCCGCTCTTGTCCTTCGCGGCCTCCCTCGGCGTCCCGGCCAAGATCCTGATCGGGTCGCAAACCGGCGAGATCACCGCGACCATCAAAATCACCGCGACCATCAAACTGCTGCGCAACGCGAACGTCTGGGCGCTGGTGACGGTCTACCTGAACGCGGCCGACGAGTTCTATGCCACCAACACCGACCATGCAGCGAACTACGCGAAGACCATCGCGCAGCGTATCCGCGAGATCGAGGGCATTGCGGCCCTGATGCCCGCGCCGACGCTGGCTCCTGGCCAGATCATCGCCTGCGTCACGGATCGCCGCATGCTGCAGGTGCTGAACGCAATGCCGGTCACCACCCGCGTGCAGTTCCGGGCGAACCTGGAGGACGATTACAACTTCGTCACCCTGGCCGCCGCCGCGGTCGAACTGAAGCCCGACGCCGATGGCAATCTCGCCGTCGCGGTGTCGACGCCGTGATTATCGGGCGTGGCCGTCGAGGCCCTGCCCTCCACCCAGGGAGAGCACCCATGACGCTGAAGATCAACAAGCCCGGCTACCACAACAAGAACGGCAAGCCCGTCGGGGTCGGCACCATCGTTCCCGTGTCCGGCGACCGGATCCTGGCCTTGCTGCTGAACAAACGCGCGATCGTGGGCGAGGAGACCGAGGGCAAGGACTGGGCCACCGGCCAGAACCCCGGCCCCACCGTCGAGGAATACGTCGCGGCTGGCTACCGCGCCGAGAGCTATCCGCCGCAGGGCCATGAGCCCCGCAGCACCCCGGAAAAGATCGAAACGGCGATCAAGGTGCAGAAGGCGGCCGACGAAGCCGCGAAGAAGACCACGGCGAAGGCCTGACCTTCGGTGCGCGGCCGCGCGTCGGTCGCCATCCAAAGCGCAGGAGGCAACATGCTCAACTTCACCGTTTCGGTCATGACGGAGACCGAGGCCACGGCCTACATCGCAGTCGGCGGCGCGGCAGGTTGGCCGACCGATGCCACGCTGCAGCGGCACGCGATCATGCGGGGACAGCGCTATGTCGCGTCCCGCTTCAAGAGCGGCTGGCGCGCGGCATGGCCCGAGGGGACAAGCCCGGCGCCGGTAAAACGGGCCGTCGTCGAGGCGGTCGTCATCGAGGCCCGAAAGCCCGGTGCCCTGTCGCCCGTCTCGATCCCGGCCACCGACAAGGTGCTGATCGGCGTGGGCAAGGTGACCTGGGAGCGCGTCGGCGACGACAGCGTGCCGGATACCTTCGTCCTGCGCATCGCGACGATCAAGGGCCTGCTCGGGGGCCTCATCTGGCCGACCGGAAAGGGGGTGATCGTGAGGTCGATTGGGGGATAGTAGGCCGCAGCATTACAGGAGGCCCGGTTGCTCCAAAACGTAATCTTCGTTGGTGCGGAACCGGCCACTGATCCTGCGATACACGGTCATTTTTTCTTCAGTTGCCATCGGTGCCACTTCTGATTTGGCATTTCTATGTACTTCCACCCTGCCACCGAAACACCCATCAGTGCCGGTGATTGGGCGCAGCATAAAAGAATATTTTTATTTATATTCAAATAGTTGTTGAACGCTCCCCAAAGGCGCTCCCATGGAAGGCTGACAGACCATCGCGGCCGAGGCAACGGCCGAGGTCGGCTATACCGCCACGCTGACCCGCAGCACCGCCACCGGGCCGCGTTACGAATGGGACGGCCCAGCCGATCCCGTCACGCAGACCTTCCCGGCGACCGTGATCGAGGACACGGCCATGACCCGCTACAACCGGGATGATGGTGGCGCGCTGATCCCCCGATCGGTGCGGGTGCTGATGATCGCGGCCGATAGCGAGTCGCTCCATATGGGAGACAGGATCACCCTGCCGGATGGGCAGCACGAGATCACCCGCGTCGCACCCCTGCAGCCGGGCGGCACGGCGCTGCTTTACGAGGTCGAGGTGGGCGCATATGGCTGAATAAAGGGGGTGGGGGCGTCGGATCGGGCGAACCGCAGGTGGCATGGACACCCGGTCGCACGCGGTTACCAAGGCCAAGGGGCGGCCAATCGGGTTCTACATGTGTGCCGGTCCGGTGGGTGATTGCACCGGCGCAGCGGCGCTTCTGGGCAGCGTGCCAAAGGCGGGTCGGCTTTTGGCCAACAAAGGCCATGACGCCGATTGTTTCAGAGAAGCGTTGGAAGACAAGGGGATGAAGGTCTGCATCCCCGGACGGAAGTCCCGCAGAAGACCGTCAAATACGACAAGCGGCGGCACAAATGGCGCAACCGCATTGAGATCATGTTCGGCCGCCTCAAGGATTGGCGACGTGTCGCAACCCGGTACGATCGGTGCCCGAAAACGATCTTCTGGGTGATCATGCTCGCCGCAACCGTCCTGTTCCGGCTGTGAAATTCAATGAGTCTGGACGCTAGTCCTTGAAAGTACGCGCGACGCCAAAAGCGCATTATCTTTGCCAAGCCGCCGATCCTGCGTAGATGGCGCGGCCCCTTCAGGCGCACCATCTTCCTCTGATTGCGGCACAGGATCGTGCCACTCCGGCCATCCCGCCGTGCTGACGCCTCCACCGGCGGTCAGACGCCCACGACCTCCGCCCCGACGACGCCGCGGATCCTGTCGGCGACGAGCTCGCACCAGCGGGCGTTTCCGTGCAGCGCGTCATCGGCCTCAAACTCCGGCAGCATCCGCAGCTCGGCATCCCCGGTGGCCTGGCGCGTGTCGATGATCCCGATACCGGCGGCGGCCAGCCCGTCGATCATCACCTGGTCATGGGCCAGCCAGGCCGCCTTCTGGTCCGGCGGATAGCGGCAGGCGCCCAGCATGAAGGTGACCGCCGGCACATGCGCCCTCAGGGCCTCGTGGAAGGCCACGAAATGCTGGACGTGAGCGGCGGCGGCCGCGCGCAGTATCCGACCCGACGCCCCCGGCATGCCGTCCTCGGCCGATGCCGCGACGCGCCGGGCAAAGCGATAGCTTGCGGCCCCAAGGGAGGAGATCACCGGCAGCCCCGCCTCGATGATCGCCTGCAGCTGCGTGTCCAGGCGCTGTCGCGCGAGGGTCATCGTCGTGATCACCTCGGCCGTCGCGCGCGGGAAGGCCGCGCTCAGACCGTCGGCGGTAATGCGGAGGCCGCCCTCGGACGCGGCGAAGAAACGGCCGTCGAAATGCTTGGCCGGCGCCGTCATCGTGCGGCGGAACACGATCCCCGGTGCCAGGTGCTTCCAGACGGCCATGGCGTGCGAATCGCCGATGATCGCAGCCTCGATATGGGTACGTTCGGGCCTAGTGTTCATTGAAGCGGTCCAGTTCCAGATCGTCGCAGACGGCATCGCCTTGGGCCAAGGCGTGGTCGACCCGTTCCTGCATCGCCGCGTCGGGCGCCTCCGGCGCGTCCGTCCCCGCCTGCGCGACCCCGAGGCCGTCCAGGAAATGCCGCATCACGAAGGCCACCGCATCCCGGCGCACCTCGCGCCGATCCGCCTCGAACATGTCGATGGCCAAGGCGGGGTGGGACACGATCTCGTAGGAGGGAAAGTAGTCGACGTCGTCATGGTTCCGGGCCATCTCTCCGGCGGCCGCCCGGAGGATCGACTTGGACTGCACCGTCGATACTAGCACATGCGCCCCGGGCTCGGCGGTCGCGGTCAGCGGGACCGGAGACACGGTCAGAAGCAGGCGGATGTCCGGGTTCATCTCGCGCAGGATGGCGCGGATCTGCTCCAGGTCGCGGGACACCGACGCGAAGCCCGCATTCGCGAAGCGGTGCCTCTCGGCGTCGAAGGCTCCGGCCTGGGTGCCGGGGCAGCTGGCAAGGATCAGGCCGGTATCGGCAGTCACCCACATCTCGGTCAGGCCCAGGGTGAAGATCAGCACGTCGGCCTCCGCGATCCCCCTGCGCATCGCGGCCAGGGTTGCGTCGCGCGCGGCCCAGAGATCCTCGACCGTCTCGAAGCCGCCGGGTTCGATGCCGGGCCGCACCGGGTCGAAAAAGACGGTGCCGTCGCTCCAGACCTCGCGGTCCTGCGAGGCGGGGTCGCTCGCCCATCGCAGCCACTGAAGCAGCATGGCCGCGGTATAGACGTTCCCGACCCGGAACGAGAAGACGCCGAAGCCGAACCCCTCATGCATCGAGGCCGGAAGGAACCCGGGCGCCCTCTCGACCAGCATCCGGTTTAGCCCGGCGCCGGCAAGGGCGCGGCCGATATGCTGGGCGAAGCAGGAACCGACCGTCAGGAACCCATGCCCTGAGCTAATGCCAGCGCCCGGCCGCCACAGGCCCTTCAGGACCCGCCCCGACCCGGCGTGACGCGCGACCCCGGTCCGCCAATAGGCTTCCGCAGGCAGTTTCGTGTAGGGGTTCGTGGCCATTGCGGTCACCTCGTTGATAAAGCCGATCCCATGCCCCGACCACGCCGCCGCGTCCCCCGGCACGGCTGCCTCCGACCCTTGCCGCAAACGGGCGGGTCGCAGAGTGCCCGCGTCGCGCCCGAGGCCGTCGGCAACGGGAAACCGGCGGTCGTCAGTCTGACCGGAACCGAAAGGGAGAGAGGGAACCGCGCCGCGCCGCATCGACAGGCAGCCGCTCCGGACGGACATCCGGTACCGTGAGAGCGGTCGATCCAGAAATGACCGGTCACTGTCCAATACCCTCACTGTTCAAATAAGCGTGATGTCAGTGATTCCGACGTAACCACGTCGATCCTGCCTCTGTCCAGAAAAGAAGTCGGGGATGTCTAACGGGCCTGCGCCGCACCGCTCCGGTCGCACCGGCCGCCGATGGCAGGACCGGTCCGACATGCAGGCCCAGCGCGACCCGCCGGGCCGTGTCGCTCCCGAACCGACGCGCGGGCGGCCCCTTCCCCGCCGCGGGTGCCCCGAATGCAAAGACCCGGCGCAATGGCTTCCGCTGTGGAAGGCATCGACGCCGGGTCGCCGCAGTCAGACTGTCACCTGATCAGGGCATGACGCCCGATCAGCGGTAGATGTAGATGATCTTGCGGTTCTCGGGGTTCACCAGAACGGTCTGACCGTTGATCTGGGCATAGCGATAGTCCGGCTGCTCCGGGATGTCGTAGATCGTGACCGTCTCGGGGATGCCCGCGCCGACGACGACCTCGCCGTCCAGATAGACCGGCTCGACCGCGTTCGTGGTGACGTAGGTGGTGACCTCCTCGGTCGGCTCGACATTGGCGGCCGATGCGCTGGTGCCGCCGATCGCGGCGCCCGCGACCGCGCCGATCGGACCGCCGATCAGCGCGCCCATGGCGGCGCCGCCGACGCTGCCGACCGCCACGTCCTGGCCGGTGTCGGTGTCATCGGCGGGGGCCTCGATGATGGCGACGCCGACCGTCTCGCGGTTGGGATAGAGGGAGACGACCTCGTCGCCCGCCTTGACGTTCAGATAGTCGCCATAGGCCCAGCCCTGCAGGTCGCCCGAAGCCACCTTGCACCAGTTCGCGCTGTCGATGCAGCCCTCGACTGTTACGTCCGCATCGGTCGAGATCGCGCCGATGACCGGATGCTGGACGCCCGGCCCCGAGCGGACGTTGAGGTCGGTGGACACGGTCGCGGAGGTCTGGGCGAAGGCCGCGCCCGACATCATCAGGGCGGCCAGAGTGGTGCCGATTGCCAGTTTCTTCATGATATTGCTCGCTGTGCTGTTCGTATCAGGGTCGTCTTCAAGCTGTCCAAACAACACCGTACCGATCGCCGCGGTTCCCCTTGACTTTCGCCCGGCGCCGGTCATGACGGGGGCGCGGCCGCCCGCAGCGCCGCCACGACCGCATCGGCCTCAGCCGCGACCTGCGCGCGCGTGGGCGTCCGGCCCAGGACGACCATCCGCCAGTAGAGCGCCGCCGGCAGCAGGTCCAGCGCCAGGTCAGGGTCCACCGTCGCATCCAGCTCTCCGCGGGCGATGGCGCGGTCCAGCAGGACCTGCGCCTGCGCCCGGCGCGCCTCGGCCACGGTCGTGTTCAGCGCGCGCATGACGGTGGAGCGGGCGGCCTCGGCGTGAAGGTCGGGCAGGATGCGCCGGATCACCGGATGGCGCAGCACCGCCCGCAGGCGCATCAGGAAGGCCAGCACATCGGCATGCAGGCTGCCGCGATCCTCGGGCATGGCGACGCCGAGGCCAAGCGCTGTGACCGCCGCCGCGGCGAACTCCTGCGGCGACGAGAAGCGGCGATAGATGGCGGCCTTGCCCGCCCCTGCCCGCGCCGCGACGCGCTCCAGGCTGATTGCCGCAAAGCCGCGCTCGGCCCATTCCCGGAAGAAGGCGCGGTGCAGCGCCTCGGTCAGCGCGGCATTGGGCAGGGCCGCCCCGGACGGCTTCCGTTTCACCACGCCGACGGAACGGTTGCGTTCCAACGTAAGCCCTCCTATATGGTCGATACGCTACCGTTCCATTGATAGGAGGTTTCCCCATGGCCGGCAAGTTCGACAGATTCTCAGACCTTCTGCGCGCCGCATTGGGCGACCGGCTGGCCCCGGCGGAGAGCCTTCTGGACCTGTTCGCCGAGGATGTCGTGTTCGAGTTTCCCTATGCCCCGGAGGGCCTCCCGCAGCGGCTTGACGGATCCGCCGCGCTTGGCGCGCACATGGCCAGGCTTGGCCCGCTGCTGAGCTTCGGGCCGATGCAGCTGGGCGACGTCCATGACGCGGGCGCCACGGTGGTCTTCGAGTTCACATGCCATGGCCGGGGAATGGCCACCGGCGCGCCCTATGATCAGCACTACGTCTCGGTCGTCACGCTGCGCGACGGGCGGATCGGGCGGTATCGCGACTTCTGGAATCCATTGGCGGTGCTGACCGCCCTGGGTGGCGCGGAGGCGGCGGCCGCAGCGCTGTCGGAGGGCGCATGATGGCGGTGTCGCGGGTTCCGGTCACCGGCGGGACGGGCAAGACGGGCCGACGCGTCGCCGCGCATCTGGCCGCGGCGGGCTGCGAGGCGCTGATCGGCACGCGCGGCCCCACGGGCGACCGGCCACAGGCGGTTCGACTGGACCGACCCCGCCTCGGCGGCGGCCTTCGCGGGGTGCGATGCGGCCTATCTGGTGGCGCCAACGGACCGCAGCGACCACCTTGCGGTCATGCAGCCGCTGCTGGAGGCGGCGATGCGCCAGGGCGTGCGGCGGTTCGTCCTGCTTAGCGCCTCGCTCCTGGAGCCCGGCGGGCCGATGATGGGCGCGGTCCATGCCTGGCTGGCCGCGAACGCGCCCGAATGGGCCGTGCTGCGACCGTCCTGGTTCATGCAGAACGTCACCGAAGGCCCCCATGCCGCGACGATCCGGCAGGAGGGCGCGCTCTACACCGCCAGCGGCACGGGGCGCGTGGGCTTCATCGACGCCGAGGACATCGCGGCCGCGGGCGCCGCCGCCCTGACCGCCGCCGAACCGCTGAACGGCGACGTCGTGCTGACCGGCCCGCAGGTGCTGAGCTATGACGACGCCGCGGCGATCATCGCGACCGCCTTGGGGCGGCCGGTGCGGCACGTCGCCCTGGACCCCGCGGAGATGACCGCCCGGCTGATGCGCCAAGGCCTGCCCGACGACTATGCCCGGACGCTGACGCGGATGGACGCAATCATCGCCGCCGGGGGCGAGGACCGCACCACCCCCGGCGTCCGGAAGCTGACCGGCCGCGAACCCACCGCCTTCGCGACCTTCGCCGCACGCGCCGTCGCGGCGTGGCGGTGACCGCACCGGTGCCGCCTGACGACGCACGCTGCTAGGTATTCAGTCGCGGCATCTGGTGGATCGGATTTGGGATCACTCTGCGTGGCTCTGATGTCCAGATCCTGCAGATGTATTCGTTGGGCGTGAGCCCTCCGAGGGTCTTGAGCCGACGGGCGAAAATGTAAGCTGCCATGACGTCCGCCAGGCAGATGCGGCACGGATCGTGATCGTCGCAATGCAAGCGCTTGACGGTCGCGTCCCTGATCGCGCGGTTCATCCGCCCGACCTGGTCGTCCCTCGGGAAAACGATCCCCCCGGATCGTTTTCCGATCCTCGGAACTCCAAGGGTGGTTCGGCTTCGTGAGGCGGTGCTCGATCCCGCTCGACCATTGTCCTCGGACCGATGGCGGACAAGGTCTCCCCTCGCAGATCATGTCGAAGCGCGTGGGCCGGGAGTAGATGGTGTTGCGGTTTATGGGCTGCTCGGCGAGCTGAATTCCGTTGTGCGCAGGAATGATGTGGACCTGATACGGAGCGGCCTCGATCATGCGCTGCGGGAACTGCCAGGCCGTCTTCCTGTCTGGCCTGTCGATCAACTGGGTCACGGCAAGTTTCCTCGTGCGGTCAATGCCGACGAACGGAAACGGCTTGCCCTCAGCAATCTGCACCTCGGCGATGCCGATGGGGTGGCGCCTGAACTTCTGGCGCTTCGGCTTGTCGCCCTCCCCGTCAGGCAGCCGAGAAATGCCGTGGCGCTGCAGACACCGATGAAGCGCTGAGCGCGTCAGATGCGGGACGGATGGCTGCAGGGCATGCCGGCAATCGTCCAGTGGCAGCAGCGTATCCCGCCGGAAAGCGACGATGGTCGACCCTTCGGCCTCGGTCAGGATCGTCGCGCGCGGTTCTCTTGGCCCGGTCTTGAGATCCTCGACCGTCTGGCGCCTGCGCCATCTGGCAACAGTCTCCGGGTCGATCCCAAGATCCTGGCTCAACGTCGCGGGCGAAGCTGGCGATCACTCGCGCCAAGCCCTCAGACCGATGGCGCGCCGGCCCTCGCTCTTGCAGCTCCGGTGGCGTGCGTGGTCGTGACGCTTCCGTGACGAACTGGGCTCGTAATGCCTCCTTCCATTCCTCAGAAAAGATCGAACCATCAAACCGCGGGATCAAACAGCTAGGCCGCCGCGTCGGGGATGCGGGCCACGACCTTGATCTCGAAGTCGAAGCCTGCCAGCCAGGTGACGCCGATGGCGGTCCAGGCGGGGTGCGGGGCGCGGGGGAAGTGCCGCGCCTTGACCGCCATCAGGTCGCCGAACTGCGCGGCCGGATCGGTGTGCATCGTCGTCACGTCGATCACGTCGTCAAAGCCGCAGCCCGCCGCCGCCAGGATCGCGGCGAGGTTGTCGAAGGCGCGCTCGACCTGGGCCAGATGGGTCGCCTCGGCGGTGCCGTCGGGGCGGCTGCCCACCTGCCCCGAGACGAACAGCAGCCCGCCGCTGCGGATCGCGGGGGAATAGCCGTGTTCGTGATAGAGGGCGTGCCGGGCCGCCCCTTCGGGAAAGATCGCGTCGCGAGGGATCATGGGTCTGTCCTTGTGTTGCATTCAGGGAGGCGGCGTCCGACAAGGCGGGACAGGGTCGCGGCGACCCGCCCGAACTGACATACGCGGCGTATGTCAGTTGTTACTTACATACGCCGCGTATGTAAACACCTGTCGCGTCGCGGCAGGCGATGCCTGAAGGACAACCATGGCCCGCACCCGCGCCCAGATGACCGAGGAGACCCGCGACCGCCTGATCGAGGCCGCCCGCCAGGCCTTTGCGCGCGACGGGTTCGCCGCGACCTCGATGGATGCGCTGACGGCGGCGGTGGGGCTGACGCGCGGCGCGCTCTATCACAATTTCGGCGACAAGACCGGGCTTCTGGCCGCCGTCGTGGACCGCATGGATGCCGAGATGGCCGACCGCGCCCGCCAGATCGGGTCCGATGCCGCCGACCCGTGGGAGGCGCTGATGGCCGAGGGCTGCGCCTATATCCGCATGGCGCTGGACCCCGAGGTGCAGCGGATCGTGCTGCTGGACGGCCCGGCATTCCTGGGCGATCCGTCGCGCTGGCCCAGCCAGAACCGATGTCTGGAGGCCACGCGCGCGGCGGTCGCGGCGCTGGAGGCGGCGGGGCGGCTGCACCCGGTCGATCTGGAGGCCGCCGCGCGGCTGCTGAACGGGGCGGCGCTGAACGCGGCGCTGTGGGTCGGGGCGGCCGAGGACCCGGCCGCCACCCTGCCCCGCGCCCAGCACGCCTTCCGCCTGCTGGCCGAGGGGCTGCTGCGCCGGGACTAGCGGGCCTCGATCTCGGTCACGATCGCCGCGCCGATGCGGGCGATGGCGGCGTTGCGGGTCGCCATGTCGGCCTCGTTGCCGGTCAGATAGACCGCCGCCAGCCAGGGCGCCCCCTCGGGCGGACGGATCACCGCGACGATGGATCGCGAGCCGTTCCCTCCGGCCCCGGTCTTGTCGCCGATGATCCAGCCCTCGGGCAGGCTGGCGCGGATCAGGTCGTCGGCCACCTGATCGGCGCGCATCCAGGCCTCCAGCTGTTCCTGCGACGGCTTGGACAGGACCGGGCCGAACAGCATCCGCTCCAGCGTGGCCACCATCGCCTCGGGCGTCGAGCTGTCGCGCGGATCGCCGGGCGCGCCCTCGTTCAGCTCGGTCTCCCACCGGTCGAGGCGCGTGGTCTCATCGCCGATGGCGCGCAGATAGTCGGTCAGCCCGCGTGGCCCGCCCACCCGCTCCAGCAGCAGGTTGGCGGCGGTGTTGTCGCTGAGCGTGATCGTCGCCTCGCACAGCTCGGCCAGGCTCAGGGTGTTGCTCGTCTCCGTCACCGGCGAATGGCTCACAAGATCGCCGCCGCTGTAGCCGATGACGCGGTCCAGCTGATCCTCGCCCGCATCGACCAGCGTCAGGATCGCCCCACATAGCGGCGCCTTGAAGGTCGAGGACAGCGGGAACCGCTCATCCGCGCGATATCCCTCGCCCTGGGCGCTGCCCTGCGGGCGCAGCGCGACGCCGACGCGGCCGCCCAGCTGGGCCTCGACCGCGCGGGCGGCCTCGGTGATGGTCTCGGCCCCGGCGGGGACCGCGACGGCGGTCAGCAGCAGGGCGGCAAGGATGGTCATGCGCGTCATGGAAGGCGTCCTCGGCAAGGGTCCACGGACGACCGGACGCCGGAACGGCGCGGCCCTGCCGACCCGGATGGGCGGTGTCCGTCGATGATCTGGATCGGCCTCGGGCGGATGGCGCGCGGGCCGTGACGACCCTATAATCCGGCTGCGGCATCCGGGCCAAACGACAAATCCTGACGGGGCGCATAAGCTGGCATGATGGACCGACCCGACCTTGCGCTGAACGGGCTGCGCGCCTTCGAGGTCGCCGCCCGGCAGGGCAGCTTCACCCGCGCCGCGATCGAGCTGCGCGTGACCCAGGCCGCCGTCAGCCAGCAGATCCAGCGGCTGGAGGACATCCTGGGCCATCCGCTGTTCACCCGCGCCTCGACCGGGCTGATCCTGACCGATATCGGCGCCGCGCTGCACCCGGTGCTGACCCGCAGCCTGGACGACATGGCCGAGGCGCTGTCGCGCTGCCAGACCGGCCGCCACCGCGAGGTGCTGAACCTGGGCGTGGTCACCACCTTCGCGACCGGCTGGCTGATCCCGCGCCTGCGCGCCTTCGAGGCCGCCCACCCCCAGGTCGCGCTGCGCCTGTTCACCCACAACAACCGCATCGACATCGCCAAGGAGGGGCTGCATATGGCGATCCGCTTCGGCGATCCGGACGCCTGGCCCTGGCACGAGGCCGATCCGCTGGTCGCGGCCCCGATGACGCCCCTCTGCGCGCCCGCGCTGCTGGCGCGGCTGCGCCGGCCGCAGGACCTGGCGGGGCAGCGCCTGCTGCGATCCTATCGCAGCGACGAATGGGAGGGCTGGTTCGCCCGGGCGGGCGCGCCCTGCCCGGTGCTGGACGGGCCGGTCCTGGACAGCTCGGTCGCGCTGGCCGATCTGGCCGCGGCGGGCGAGGGCGTGGCCCTGCTGCCCGCGGCGATGTTCACCCGGCCGCTGCGCGCGGGCATCCTGGCCCGCCCCTTCGCGGCGGAGGTCGATGCCGGGCGCTACTGGCTGACCTGGCCGCGCGGGCGCACGCAAAGCGATGCGATGGCCCGGTTGCGCTCATGGCTGGCCCGGACCATCGCCGACGATCCCGCCAACTGACCGCGCGGCCCTGAGCCGCCGTTCCACCTTGGCCGCCAGCGCCAAGCTGGCCGACAGCAGCAGCGCCCCGCTCAGCGGATGCAGCGACAGCATCGCCGGGCCGGACCCCGCCGCCAGGACGACCTGCAGGACGGAGAGGATCAGCACGATCCCGGCCCACCCGCCGAACCCCGGCAGCAGCGGCACCGTGCCCCCCCGCCGTCAGCGCCAGCACCAGGAGGTCGCCCGTCGCGCCGTGCAGGTCCCACGGGCGCGGCACCGCCGAACAGCGCCCGCCCGGCACGGAGGAACTGCGCCCGAAGACCCAGGGGCCGCACCAGGGCCGCACCCATGAACCACGCCGGCGTGCCGCGCGGCAGATCGCGCAGCGCGTCATGCACCGGCATCGTCAGACCTCCACCGGCGTGGTTGCGTCAATCCGGCGCGTCAGCGCCCGCGCATAGTCGGCGGCGGCGGCATCGCGCTCTGCCCCGGTCAGCTCATTGGCCTCGTAGAGCAGGAACGGCCCGGCGATGACCAGCCCGCAGCGGTTGGCCGTCGCGGCAAGCGGCGCCAGAAGATCCGCAAGCGGCATCAGGTTCGCCTCGCCGCGGCGATAGGCGTCGGCCCGGCTGCCTGCCGTCACCGCCAGCATCACCGGCTGGCCACGCAGGCGCTGGCCCTCGGCGTCGAAGGCCAGATAGACCATGCGCGTCCTGCCACACCTGCAGCAGGGGCGGCGTGGCATACCAGCGCAGCGGGAATCGCAGCACGATCCGGTCGGCGGCCAGCAGCATCGCCGCCTGCGCCGCGGCATCGGGAAAGGCGTTGGGACCCGAGGCGCGCGGGTCGCGGCCATGTCGATCACGGTGACGCCCGGCACGGTCGCCGCCGCCCGGGCCAGCGCCGCATTCGCGCGCGAGCGCGACAGGTCGGGGTAGAACAGCAGGATATGGGTGCGTGTCATGAGGCCTTCGAAGGGTTGGGGATGCCGCGATCATGGCGCGGCGCAGGAAATCACTCCAACCGATTGATGCGATGATGCATTATCGACCTCGTGAATGAGCGGTCCGTCGATCTGACCCTGTTGGTGATTCCGGACGCCCTGCCGGACGAGGTCCATGTCGGCCCCGCGGCGGACCGCGTGGGGCTGTCGCAACCGGCGGCCTCGGCGGCGCTGCAACGCTGCCGCCACCTGTTCGATGACCCGCTGCCGGAACGCGGGCGCGGCGCGATGCTCCTGACCGCCAAGGCGCAGGCACTGCGCGGTCCGCTCTAGTCGACCCTGCTGGCGATTGGGCTTCAGGCGGGGCTGGCGCGGACCGCGTCGGGGGTGGATCTGGTCATCCAGCCCTGGCAGGACGGCCGGGCCGCGCTCGCCCCGCTGATCGAGGGATGCTCGGACATGGTCCTGTCGGTCCTGCCCCAGGACGATCCCGACATCCTGCACGACCACCATGTCGTGGCGCTGCGCCCGGGCCATCCGGCGCGGGCCGGCTTCGACCTCGGGCGCTGGCTGGACTGGCCGCATGTCGTCTCGGGCCGGGGCGAGGCGCGCGATCCGCTGGACGGGCAGCTGGCCGAACGGGGCCTCGGCCACCGGGTGGGGATGGTCGTGCCGGGCTTTGCCATGGTGCCGGACCTGCTGCGCGGGTCCGATCACCTGGCGATGCTGCCCTTGCGCGTGCTGCGGGGGGCGGCGGAGCTGATCGCGCTGCCGCGGCCGGTCCCGGTGCCGGGGCTGACGCTGCATCTGGCGTGGCACCGCCGGCGCGATGGGGACTGCTCCCCGCAGCACGCGGCGGCGCTGATCGCGTCCCTGCCCGTCGATGGCGCGGCCTATTCCGGGCCGCTCAGGTCCAGCCCGGTCCAGCGCGCGGCAAAGGCCCATTGCGTCGCGATCTGCGCGATCCGGGCCGCTCGTGGGGTGCCCTGCCCGTGCCCCGCGCCCTTGGCGACGCGCAGCAGATGCGGCCGCCCGCCGATATCGGCCTGCTGCAGGGCGGCCGCGTATTTCAGCGAATGGGCGGGCACGTCGCGGTCGTCGGTATCGGCCGTCGTCACCAGGATCGCGGGATAGTCGACGCCCTCGCGGATGGTGTGCAGGGGCGAATAGGCCAGCAGGGTGCGGAACTGATCCTCGATCGCGGGGCTGCCGAACTCCTCGACCCAAAGCGCGCCGCCGGTGAACCGGTCAAAGCGCAGCATGTCCATCACCCCCACATCCGGCAGGACCGCCGCGAACAGGTCCGGCCGCTGGTTCGCGACCGCCGCGACCAGCAGGCCGCCATTCGACTGGCCGTGGATGGCCAGCCCGTCCGGCGCCGTGATGCCCTGGGTGACCAGATGCTCGGCCGCGGCGATGAAGTCGTCGAACACGGCCTGCTTGCGGTCGCGGCGCCCGGCATGGTGCCATGCGCTGCCGTATTCGCCGCCGCCGCGGATGGTGGCCACCGCATAGACGCCGCCCTGTTCGACCCAGGCCATTGCCTCGGGCAGATAGACGGGCAGCATGCTGATACCGAAACCGCCATAGCCGGTCAGCATCGTGGGCGCAGGTCCGCCGACCCCCTTGCGGCGGATGACGAAGATCGGGATGCGCGTGCCGTCCGGCGACCGGGCGAAGCGCTGTTCCACCACCACCTGATCCAGATCCACCGGCAGGCGGGGCGGCTGCCAGGGCGTCGCGCGGTTCGCCGCCACGTCAAGCTGCATCACGGTCGGCGGCGTGTCATGCCCCGTGAACAGGAAATGCGCGTCGTTCCGGTCGGGCCGGCCCATGAACAGGCCCGTCGTGCCGATGCCCGGCAGCGGGATCGTGCCGTCGGGCGTGCCGTCCAGCGTGAACCGTTCCAGCCGCGAGACCGCATCCTCGATGTAGCCCAGGACGATCCGCCCGCCCAGAACACCGCCCGAGCTCGCGCGCATCACCGCATGGGGATGTTCGGGGATCAGCTCGGCGAAGGCGGGGTGGGGATCGGCCAGGTCGATGCTCATGACGCGGCCCCGCGGGGCGCCCATCTGGGTCGCGAAGAACAGTCGCGTGCCGATATTGCCCAGAAGCGCCCAGGGGTCGTCATGGCCCTCGACCAAGGTGACGGCGCGGGCATCGGGGCGCGACAGGTCGGTGACCCGCACCGCCACCCCGCCCGACAGGGCCGAGCTGTAGATCACCAGGAACCGACCGTCGGTGGTGACGGTCGCCGTGTGCAGCAGCGGCCGGTCCGAGACATGGTGATGGACCTGCCGATCCTGCTGCTGCAAGGTGCCGAGGCGGTGGAAATGGACCGCGTGATCCCGAAGCGGCGCGCTGCCCGAGGCCCCCTGGCGTCGTCCGGAAAGCGCGAATAGTAGAAGCCCGTGCCGTCCCCGGACCAGGCGATGGTGGTGATGCACGCCCGCTCCACCCGGTCCTCCAGCACCTCGCCGCTGCGGGTGTCCATGACGCGGATGCTGCGCCAGTCCGAGCCGTCGCGCTGCACCGCATAGGCCAGGAAATCGCCATCCGGCGACAGGTCCCATTCGGCCAGCGCGATGGCGCCGTCGGGCGACCAGGCGTTCGGGTCCAGCAGCACCCGGTCGGCCCCGTCCGGGCCGTCGCGCATCAGCAGGCGGGCCTGGGCGTCGGTGCCGCGCTGGTGCAGGAAGACATGCCGGTCGCCACGCACCTGCGGCGGCAGGACGACATCGTGGTCGTTCAGCAGCGTCAGCCGCTCGACCAGGATGTCCCGGCCCGGCAGCGTCGCCAGGTGGCGGTCCGTCACGGCGTTCTGCGCGTCGATCCAGGCGGCCACGCGGGCATCGTCGCGCGGATCGGCCTCCAGCCAGCGGAAGGGATCGGGGATGCGGATGCCGAAATGCTCCTCGACATCGGCGCTGCGGGGGGTCGGGGGATAGGTCAAGGGCGTCTCCTGGGCGGCCGGGGCGATGCTGGAGAGGATCAGCGCGACCGCCGCCCCGTGCAGGATGCGCGGCAGCCATGTCGCGCTGCGGCGCGGCGCCGCGGGGTCGCGGGTCGCGTCGAGCGTCATCGGGGGTCTCCTTCGGGGGCGATGTCGGCCGCCCTGCGGATGCAAGGCGGCCTGTCGGGTCGATCAGGGGCGCGGGCCGCATTCGCGGCGCGACGGATCGCGCTGACAGCGCTGGTCGCGGGCACGGTCGCTCATGATCTGCGCGTTCAGCGCGGTCTCGCTGACCATGTTCTGCCGATAGAGGCTCTCGGTCGAGCTTCCCTCGGACATGCATCCGGCCAGCAGGACCGTCGCCGTCAGGGCCAGGCCGATCAGGCCGCCACGCGACAGGGGGAGCAGGGTTTCACGCATCTCATTCGCCTTCTTTTCGTTTCTTCGGCGATGCGGGCGCGGGCGGGCCGCACCGGCATCGCGGCCCCTATGGGGCACGAAGGCTGCGCGAACATGGCATGTCCGTGCCGGCCTTCAGGACGCGGCGGGCGTCCCCGCGCCCAGTTCGACCCGGACGATGGTCCCGCCGCCGGGCGCCGCGTGGATGGCGACCCGCCCGTCATGCCGGGCCACGACCTCGGCCACCAGGGCCAGGCCAAGCCCGCTGCCGCCGGACCCCGGGCGCAGGCGGGTGAAGGGCTCGAACACGCGGTCGCGCTGATCGGCGGGAATGCCCGGCCCGTCGTCACGCACCTCCAGCACTCGCCCCGCGACCCGCAGCACGACATGCCGCCCGCCATGGTCCAGCGCGTTGCGCAGGAGGTTCATCAGCACCCGCTCCGGCGCGGCGGCATCGCCGGGCACGGTGGCGGGGGCGTCGACCTGCACCGCCAGGCTGCGCCCCGCGTCGATGGCCAGGGGTGCCATGTCGGCCACCACCCCGCGCGCCAGGGCCGCCAGATCGACGGGCGCCGCGGGGCCGCCCTGCCCCATCCGCTGCAGGTCCAGCAGCTGTTCGATCAGGATCGTCAGGCGCTGGATGTCGCCCTCCAGCGCGCGCAGGGCCGGGTCGCGGCCGCCCTCGACGCGGGCGCGCAGCACGGCGACGGGCGTGCGCAACTCATGCGCCGCGGCAGAAATGAAGCGCTGCTGGCGCGCATGCCCCTCGTCCAGGCGCCGCAGGGCGTCGTTCACGGCCCGGACCAGGGGCGCGATCTCGCGCGGGACATGGGCCTCGCTGAGGCGGCGGCCGCGGCAATCGGGGTCGATCCGCTCGGCCTCTCGCGCGATGCGCGACATGCCCGCCATCGCCCGCCGCACGATCCAGGGCGTGATCGCGAAGGTGCTCAGCGACAGCAGGACCACGATCGGCAGGAATACGACGCTGGAGGCCAGAAGCACGATCACGTTCAGCTCCAGCAGCGGGCCGTGGCCCAGCACCGTGACCGTGCCGATGGCCGTCGCCTCGCGGCGCAGGACGGCGGTCATGCGGTGGGGCGGGCTGCGGTCGCGCAGCTGGGCGAAGGACAGATCCGACAGGCGCCCCCGGAACGCGTCGAAGGCGGGGGGCACGTCGCCATGGCGCAGGCCGCGCCCGGTCTCGTCCTCGACCATGAACCACAGGTCGGGCGCCTCGGCCCGCAGCGCGTCGAGGGCCGGGGTCTCGCGCAGGCGCAGCGCGCCATCCGGGTCGCGCGCGACGGCCGCGGCGATCACGGGGGTGATCTTCTCATCCGCATAGGGCCCGCCGCTGTCCAGGCGCAGCGCGCCCGCGATCAGGACCAGCACCTAGACCAGGAGCGTCGCCAGATGCACGATCAGCGGATAGACGATCAGCGGCCGCTTCAGCGAGGGTGCGCGCATCAGGACGCCGCGCGCAGCAGATAGCCGACCCCGCGGATGGCGTGGATCTCGACCCCGGCATCCGCCTCGCGCAGGCGGCGGCGCAGGCGCGAGACGTGGGAATCCAGCGTGTTCGACTGGATCTCGTCGTCCAGACCGAAGACCCCCTGCTCCAGCGTCTCGCGCAGCACGGTGCGCCCGCGCCGCCGGATCAGCGTGGCCAGCACGCGCAGCTCGCGGCGCGGCAGGATGACGGGGCGGCCGCGGATCTCGACCGTGTCATGGACCGGATCGAAGATCACCGCGCCCGCGCCGATGGGGTCCTGCAGCACCTGCGCGGGGCGGCGGCGGACGGCGCGGATGCGGGCCAGAATCTCGTCCAAGGCAAAGGGTTTCACCAGATAGTCGTCCGCGCCGTGATCCAGGCCCGCCACGCGGTCCTCGACCTCGCCGCGCGCGCTGAGGATGATGACCGGGATGCCCGGATTGCGCGCGCGCAGCGCCGGCAGCAGCAACAGCCCGTCCCCGTCCGGCAGGCTGCGGTCCAGCAGCGCGAAGTCGTAATCGACCATCGCCGCGGCCTCGCGCGCGTCCTCCAGGCAGGCCAGGTGATCGACAACGAACCGCTCGCGGCGCAGAAAGCCCGCCAGCATCTCGGCCAGCCCGGCCTCGTCCTCGACCAGCATGATGCGCATGGCGACCCCCGGCCCGGCTCAGCCCGGCAGCGTCAGGATGACGGGGCCGCGTTTCGTGGCGACCACCGTGTGTTCATATTGCACGACCGGGGCTGCCGGGCTGGCGTGCAGCGTCCATTCGTCCCCGCCCCCCCTGCACGGCCCAGGCCCCACCCTGCGACAGGAACGGCTCGACCGTCAGGACCAGACCGTCATGAATCCGGCGCCGGTCGCCGCGGGTGGGCCAGGTCGCGATCTCCTCGGGCGCCTCGTGCAGGGCGCGGCCGATGCCGTGGCTGGCCAGGTTGCGGATCAGCGTATAGCCGCGCCGCGCGGCGAAGTCGCCGACCGCCCGACCGATGCCCGACAGGGGCTTGCCAGGACCGACCTGGGCGATGCCCAGCTGCATGGCGCGGCGACCGTCCCGGCACAGCCGGTCCAGCGACGGCGGGGCCGCGCCCAGCACGAAGCTGGCCCCGGTATCGGCGTAATAGCCGTCCAGCGAGGCCGAGACGTCGATGTTGACCAGATCGCCCTCGGCCAGGCGGCGCGGGCCGGGGACGCCATGGGCGATCTCCTCGTTCACGCTGATGCAGGTGTCGCCCGGAAAGTCATAGGTCGCCCGCGGGGCCGAGACGGCCCCCTCGCGGTCCAAGAGCGCGCGGCCGATCCCGTCCAGCTCGCGCGTGGTCATGCCCGGCTCCATCGCGGCGGCCATGGCCTGCATCGTGTTCGCCACGACCCGCCCGATCCGGCGCAGGGCCTCCAACTCGTTTTCATGCGTGATCGTCATGGTCGGCCTTTCGCTGCGGCGGGTCGGTCTGTGGGGGACGGGCGGCATCATGAGGGACGGCCCGCCCTGCGACAACCCCCCGGCGTCATTGCGGGCCATGCTGCCTGTCCGCGGGTCGGCAGGGGTGCGGGTTGGCGGATGGCGCAACCGCAGGGTTTGCGGCATGGTGCCGCCGGAGCCGGTTCTAGGGCCGCGGATGGCGGACCCCAAGTCACAAATTCAATGGGCGTGCATCAGCCCATGTTATGGGCATCGCGGTCGCATCGGCCCGCGATGCCGGAGGAGACAGGATGACACTGACCCGCGACAGAACTGCGCTGGTCGCCAGCGCCGCACTGGCCCTGTGCTACTGGGCCGTGGTCGCCATGAGCGCGCGGACGGCCGAGCCATGGGACGCCGCGGGCTACTGGACCCTCGCCTATCCGCTGTCGCTGGTGCTTGGCGCGGTGGCGGGGGCGGTGGCCGGGCGGCGCGCGTGGCGGGCCGGGGTGGTCGTGATCATGGCGCAGCTGCCGGTGATGATCGCCCTGGGGTCGGCGGGGTCGATGACGGCCTTCGCGGTGCTGATCCTGATCGCGCTGTCGGTGCCGGCTGCGGCCCTGTCGGCGCTGGCGGGCGGGCTGGCGCGCCGGTGAGGGACGCGCCTACTGCATCGCGGCGGTGGGCCGGATAGTGATCTCGCCGACATCCACGCCTGCGGGTGCCTCGATCAGCTGACGCACGGCGCGGGCGATGTCGGCGGGCTGCAGGGCGATGGCGCGGTAATCCTGCATCAGCGCGCGGGTGCCGGGATGGGTGATGGTCGGGGCCAGGTCGCTCTCAACCACGCCCGGATTGACGCAGGTGACGCGGATGGCGTGCGTCTCCTGCCGCAGGCCGTCCGAGATCGCGCGGACCGCGAATTTGGTCGCGCAATGGACCGCCGCCGTCGGCACCGCCTGAAGCCCGCCGATCGAGCCGATGTTGATGATCTGCCCCGACCCCTGCGCCTCCATCACCGGCAGCACGGCCCCGATGCCCCACAGGACGCCCTTGATGTTGACGTCGACCATCCGGTCCCGTTCGTCGAAATGCCGCGCCGAAAGCGGTGACGGCGGCATGATGCCCGCATTGTTGGTCAGCACGTCGATGCGCCCCCATAGCGCCATCGCCCGATCGGCGAAGGCCCGCATGGCCGCGCGGTCAGTGATGTCCAGCGCGGCGGTCCGGACCTCGCCGCCCCGGGGCGTATCGTGGTTCTCGCGAACACACTGCTGCGCGAAGACCGCGATCGGCTGCCAGAGCGCCCTTGACCAAGACGGATACTCGGCCCAAGACGCCGCACCGGCCAGGCGGTGAGCGTCCTGCGGCGTCACCTGCAGATCGCAACCGCCCTGCACGTTCAGCATCGGTCCCCTTTGTCCGCGTTCAGCGCCGCCGGATCATGCCGGAATGCGTCGATCAGATAGCCCTGCACCTGCGGCGCGAATAGCCCCCGCAGGGCCGGGTCCAGCGGCCCGGCATCAACCAGCACGCCGCGTTCCAGCGACGCGAGGGCGGCCTCGGCCTGATCCTGCAGGGCCGCGTTGGCGGGATCGGCGCGCAACTGTCCGCGGATGATCTGCGCCAAGGGCCGCCCCGGCGCGCAGACCAGGATCAGCCCCGCAGGCGCCGGCAGCCGCGCCGTCGCGGCCAGCCCGGCAGCGCTGTGGCTCAGGGGTATCACGCGCCGGTGGCCCGCGGCCACGGGCAGCCGCTACCGGATCGCCCCGGTCTAGGCCATGAGATCGTCGCCGCAACCCGCGATGATCACTGCATTCGGATCGGCCACCGCACCGGCCGAGCCGAACAGCCCCCGCCTGTCGATGCGAACCGAGGCGATGCCCTGCCGCGCCAGAGCCCGCGCCAGCAGTGCATAGGGCGCCGCCGCGACGCCAAGCGCAGAGTTTCCGTCCCGGTCCGTCGGCCCCGATCCCGGCACGATCAGCACCACCGGCATCCCGTCGGCCAGCGCCGCGTCCGGACGCGTCAGCGTGCTGGCCAGCGGCCCCTGCGGGCCGGGGGCGTGGATCTACTCCTCGATTGGCATGGCGTCGGTCTTTCCATGGGCGGGCGGTGCGGGCATTGCACGGGCAGGTCACGGACGCGACCCGAAGAGCCGGGCGTCCGACGGCTGCATTCTTCATCGGGTCTGAAAGGATGGGCCACGGTCGTCGTGGAAGAGCCATGCCCACACCCGTCGAGGCTGCAGGAACGAGGGCCGCCCGCCTGCGGTCCAACGGCCTCGCCCGACTGATCGCAGGCGTCGCCCGCGACGCCAAGCCGGAATCCGACGACCAAACGCGGAACTGTCACGAAGAGGCGCGGACCCAGGACAGTCGATGGTCTCAGGACAGGTCCAAAGGAACCGCGTTCGGCAGTCCTGACAGAGGTAAAGGAGGCTGCCATCGTGGCGTTTCGCCGCGGGACGCAGGTTCTAGCAGACGACAGCCGCCTGATCCTGCAGCCATCGACCCCGATCCGAGACGCCGGGAACTGCATCGGTGCCGACAGCCTCATAGAACCCCCCGGGCGCCTGATGGCGCAGGTGACGAATCGAAGAGGTCGAGATTGAGGCGCCACAACACGGGTTTCCTCCATATCATATCGGCTTGGCCGGGGCCCAGACGGCCGCACGAAAGCGCATCCTCATCCTCGGCCCGGACCGCACGGGCAGGGTCGCCGCGAGTCGACCGGTCAAGGCGGTATACGGCATGGGAGTTCCCGGAGCACATGCGGGAGCCCCTGCGGCATCACGTCCTCACCGACAATGGCCGTCGGTACGCCAAGCAGCCGCCGAACCGGAACATCGTTCACTCTCAGGTCATGCGTGCCGACATGGCCCGTGGCGGCCGGCGGGATCGACCATCGCCCGACCATCCGTGCCTCAACGGCAAGGTCTGGCGAACGAACCGCATCATCGGATACCGCAACGACGGGCATGACCGGCTGCGGATGCATCTCGCGGAGCTCATGGCAACCTGCGATGTCGCCTGCAGGCTCAGGACACGCAGCAGGCTGGTACCAGACGAACGCATCCGCAGGGCTTGGATGACCGTATCCGACAAGTTCATCCTGAGCCCATGCCAACAGATGCCAAGGCTGAAGACCTTATGTGTCTCGTCCCTGCACTGCCCTCCAACCTTGGCGCGTTGGATGCTGGAGTTTTCCCGGCTTGGCCATGGCGACGGGCTGGCTGCGCCGCCGGGATAATCCATGGTGATCGCGACGTCATATCCGATCGCGCAATGGGGTCCGCCCTCGTGGCAGTATCGACACCGATCCTCCAGTTCTTTCCTGCCCGCCTGCACGGCTCATTAAGGCGCCGGTGTCGCGCCATCGGGCCGAGCGGCAATGGCGCCGCGCGTTCAGGCATTCGAACCGGATCGTGCTGTTGAACGCCTCGATGAAGCCCCTCGACATGGGGCTCGGACCGATGGTGCACCCATGACGACCCCTGCGTTCGACGCGCCCCAATCGATGCACATCCCGCGAATCAGCTCACGCATCCGACCAAGGCGCGCCAGCAGGCATCATCAGTCCAAGCCTGCTGGCAATCGACCTGTCGGCGGATGACGTGCCTGGCACACATCTCACGGTTGAGCGTCAGGTCCGCCACGAACCTTTTAATGCCACCGTTCACACCATCCGATGCCTTCAGCCGGCGCATCTCGTCCGCAGCAAACCGCCATATCGCGTGCGTCGGACGAACGGACCACTGGACTGTTCATTCATCCTGCGTACTCCAGTTGAACGAGGCCGCCTGACTCATCCCCGCCTTCCGGCAGCCTAGTACTACAGTTGCGCATTGATGCGCAACTTCCGATGTGCGATGGCAGCGATCGCTTGATGTTCTCGTCGCCATCGTGACCAGTCCCAGACA